>JAIRXX010000111.1 GCA_031268065.1 Propionibacteriaceae bacterium | reverse complement strand
AGATGCCCCTGGCCATGCCCTTCTGAATCGCCAGCGCGACGGTGGTGCCGAGTGCGCCGCCAACCATGCCGTGGTAGTCGGAGAAGGCATATTGGAACACCATGCCGAAAGCGGGGATGATATTCCCGGCGTTGAGCGCCAGAACGATGATTCCGGCGACGATATAGACGACGATCATGAAGGGCACGAATGCCGCGGTGACCTTGCCGATTGATTTGATGCCGCCGATGAGGGTCAGCCCGACCAGAATCATGATCACCACGCCGGTGATGGTCGGGTTGATGCCGAAGGCGGTCTCCATGTTCTTGGTCATCGAGGAGACTTGGGTGCCATTCCCGATGCCGAATGCGGCGAGTGCGCCGAAGACAGCGAAGAGCACGCCCAGCGTCTTGCCGAGCGGTCCCTTGATCGCCTTCTTCAAATAGACTTGCGGGCCGCCCATGACTTCCCCGCGGGCGTCTAACTCGCGGTATTTGGAGCCGAGGAAGGCCTCAGAGTATTTCGACGCCATTCCCAGGATGCCGGTCACCCACATCCAGAAGAGCGCTCCCGGCCCGCCAGCGCCGATGGCGGTGGCCACGCCGACGATATTGCCGGTGCCGACGGTGGCAGCCAGCGCCGTTGTCAGCGCCTGGTAGTGGGAGATGTCGCCCTCAGAGCCTTCATCCTTGCGTTTGAGCAGCCCGAGCTTGAGCGCGGGCAGCAATTTGGTGAATTGCACTCCACGCAGCCTGATGGTCAGCACAATCCCAGTCCCCGCCAAGAGCGGTATGAGCAGGTAGATGCTCCAGACGAAGCTGTCGATGCTTCCGATTATTTTCCCAAATTCTTCCATGACATGCCTTTGGTCGATTGGTCAACGTGCTCGCCCAACCATAAAGAGACATGGCGTTAGGGCGCAACGCAAACCGGGCATGTTTAACCTGACCGATACAAAACGACGCCAAAGGCGGCCAGATTGAAAGCTGCGCCCGCAGCGTCGCCGGAGGGCTACTTTCCGGTCAAAGTGATCGGCTGCTCACCGAAATCGAGCGCGACGCCGTTGGTGTTGCCGACGCCTTGCGTGGTGAAGACGAAGCTGACGCTTCCAGTGGCGGTGTCCCCATTGATGGTCACGTCCAATTTGGTGCCATTGCCGAGGGTAACCAGCACATGCCCGTCATCGTCCACATCGAAACTCCCAGAGGAACTTTGGGTGAGCTTGTCGATATTGAGGTCATCGCCCTTCGGCCCGTAAGCCACCAGCTCCACCTCGCTGACAGATTTGCGATCCGCGCTTAAAACGAAGGTGGCGTAGAAATCATCGCACTGGGGGAAGTCTGCCTCCCCGGTAAAGGTCAGCTTGCCCGACGATGCCGGTGCGGTATTGCCGCTGGGCGGCTGGGTTGTCGGCGTGGCGATGCCAGGGTTGGGCGCGACCGTCCCACCCAGCGCGGGCGATGCCGCCGCCTCGTCTACCGCCACTTTGAATTCTTTCAGCCCGAAGTCTTTCCACGCCTGGGTGCCGTCTTCGCTGTCCATAGCAAAGGCGAGCACATTTCCGTAGGCGAGCGACCGTCCAGAAGTGCCGCTATTGTCATCTGTCGCGGACCACAGCCGCACCGAGTCGACCGTCTCGTCTAAAGTCACCTGGGTGCCTGATTGCGTTAAGAAATGGGCGGCGTAAGCGGTCTGCAGCTTCTCAGCGTTGACCGCGTTGTCAAATAGCACCAAGGACATCGGCATACTGCTCTGCTTTGATTCGGCAAACAGTTGGGGGTGACCGCGAAATTCGTCTTCAACCTCCATGCTCTGCAATAGCGCTTCGATTCGCTGCAGGTCGCTGTTGACCGAGAAAGGCCCGTAGTCCGTTTCAGCCAGTGACGACTCCTCGGCCAGGTAGCCGAATTGGTTGTAAGTCAGGCTGAGGGCGCCAGGTGAACCGCCGCCGGGGCCGCCCAGCCAAAAGACGAGCACAATGACTGCCAGCAATAAGACACCGCCGCCGCCGATGATGGCGATCAGCTTGGTGTTGCGCTTTTTCGGAGGTTGGCCGAAGGGCACTGAAGTCACTGTTGGCGCTTGCGGCGGCAGCGCATGGGTGGGTGTCGATCCCATCTGCTCCGCTGTCGGGGTGGGCCAGCCTGGTTGTGGGGTGCCGGGGTAAAACGGTGTCGGCTGGGCTTGCGGAAGCGGCGGGGTGGCCGCAGTGGAAGTGGAGAACCTGGCTCCCACTGGCGGGGAATCCGCCGAAACCGATTCTGTTGGCCCGGCGGCAATCCTCGGCAAGCTTTCTTGGCCCGGAAGAGCTTGCGGGTGCTCGGGCAGCGCCACTGCGGGCGTTTGCCGGGCGAAGGGGTCGTCCTGGGCGGTTTGGCCGAATTCCATTGGCCGGGCAGCGGTGTCGGGCGTGGCTACGGTGTCGGTTTCCGGCTCGACGCCGGTATCAGGCTGCGGGGATGCCGGTGCTACGTCCACTGGCTCAACAGCCAAAGTTGGAGCGGCTGCGGCAGTTTCGGCCACCGGGCCGGGTACGGCTTCCGCCGCGCCAGATGATTCCGGTTCAGCCAGTGGTGGCGGGCTGGTCGGCGCCGCAGCTTCGGGATAGCTTCGGTTTGCGTCCGCCGGAGTCTCGGCTATCGGCCGAACAGATTGCGCTTGGGCTGGATATTGCTGCGGTGGGACGGTCTGGGCTGGGTATTGCTGCGGTGGGACGGTCTGGGTTGCGTATTGCTGTGGGGGTGCGGCTTGGGCAGGGTATTGCTGCGGCGGCGTGGCTTGGGTTGGGTATTGCTGCTGCGGGATGGCCTGCGGTGGGATGGCCTGCGGTGGGACGGCCTGCGGTGGGACGGCTTGGGTTGCGTATTGCTGTGGCGGTGCGGGTTGGGCAGGGTACTGCTGTGGCGGTGCGGGCTGGGCCGGGTACTGCGGAATCGGTGCCGGTTGCGTTTGCCAGCCCTGAGGTTGATAGGGGGGTGTCGCCGGCGGGGCCGGGTGGGGCTGTCCCCTGGTGGCTATCGCAGTCCGCACGGCATCGTCGCCGTATTGCCGCATCCAGCCCAGCAGTGCGGGATAGGCGGCGGGGTGCCGGGCGACATCGATCCAAAGCTCGCGGTGCCGCGCCGCTATAGCCTGCAGTTCGTCCGGGCGCAGATACGGATTGGCCAAAGCAGCCCTAGCTTGGTCAGCTGGCGAGAAGTCAGTCATCGGGGCCCTCATTCTGCGGGTGGTAAAACTGCTCTAAGCCTAATGCCTCAAGCTGGCGCGGTGTCAGCCTTGAGCAGACAAACTGAGAATGTCAAGGTCTAGTCCTGCCACCGGTGGTTGTCCGCAGGCTCGGCATTGCCGTGTAGGCTGATTTGCTGAAATGGGGAAGATTCTTGCACTCGGGTTAGACGTCGGATCGACGACGGTTAAAGCAGTCGTCGTGGACGGCGGCGAAATCGTGTTCAGCGACTACCGCAGGCACAACGCAGACGTGCGCGGAGTGCTGGCGGAACTGTTGCGCGGGCTGGGGGAGCGTTTCA
>JAIRXX010000057.1 GCA_031268065.1 Propionibacteriaceae bacterium | reverse complement strand
CCTGCGGCGGCGGAAGAAGCGCAAGCCGGCCAAGCAGGTTCCACTCCCGAAGCGCCCGGCCCAGGCGGTGGGCGATGTTTAAAGTCCTGCTGCAGCGGTTGGCCTACGCCTGCCTCATCCTCTTCCTGCTGAGCATGTTCATCTTCCTGCTGTTCTACGTGGCTCCTGGAAACCCGGCTCGGCTGATCGCCGGAGAGAAGGCCAGCGCCGAAGTGCTGGCCCAGGTGACGCAAAATCTGGGCTTGGACCGGCCCATCTACGAGCAATATTGGCGGTTCATCTCGAACGCCTTTGTGGGTGACTTCGGATTCTCCTACCGCTCCCAACTGCCGGTTTGGGATCTCATCGCCGGGCGCATTCCGGCGACTTTCTCGCTGGTATTCGGGGCGATGTTCATCTGGCTGATCATCGGCATCTCGCTGGGCATCCTTTCAGCCCGGCATCCGGGCACTTGGCGGGACCGGGTGGCCCAGGTGGTGGCGCTGATCGGGATCAGCTTCCCCACCTTCGTGCTGGGCATGATGCTGCTGTACTCGCTGTACTTCCTGCCCAAGCAGAACGGGTTTACCCTCTTCCCGCCCGGTGGCTACGCCGGGTTCGACAAAGGTTTCTGGGAGTGGTTCATCCACTTGGTCCTGCCCTGGATAACCCTAGCCCTGGTCACCGCCGCCCTATACCAGCGCCTCACCCGCGCCCAGTTGCTGGATATCCTCGGCGAGGATTACATCCGCACCGCGCGTGCCAAGGGCCTGGCGGAGTGGAAGGTGGTCTACAAGCACGGTATGCGGGCGACGCTGACTGTGCTTACCACCCAGCTCGGCGCCGACATCGGCTATTTGCTGGGCGGGGTGATTGTCATGGAGCAGGTGTTCGGCCTGCAAGGTGTCGGCGCGCTGGCGGTGAAGTCCATTGGCACCCAAGACCGGCCGGTCATCATTGGGGTGGTGCTGCTCGGCGGCTTCTTCATCGTGATGATGAACCTGATCGTGGATTTGGTGCATATCGGGCTGGAGCCTCGGCTGCGCACGAAGTAATCAGGAGGCGACATGGGCCAGCCCTACTACGTTCCGGGCTATTGTGTGACTGATCGGATGATCGAAGTCCCGTTGGACTGGGCGGACGACTCGTCTGAGCCGATACAGCTCTTCTGGCGCGAGGTTTGCGATCCGCAGCGCCGTGACGAGGAATTGCCGCTGTTGCTCTTCTTGCAGGGCGGGCCCGGTGGCAAAGGCCCGCGTCCGATGCCGGGGGAGGGCTTCCTGCCGGAAGCGGTGAAACACTTCCGGGTGCTGCTCCCCGATCAGCGGGGCACCGGGCGTTCCACTCCCTCCACCCGTGACCGGGTGGATGCCGGCTATCTCTCCTGTTTTCTGGCTGATTCCATAATCCGCGATTTCGAGCGGCTTCGGAATGACTGCTACGGCTGCGCAAAGTGGGCGACGCTGGGCCAGAGCTACGGGGGATTCCTCACCCTGGCGTATCTGTCGGCCTTCCCCCAGGCGTTGAGCGCCTGCTATGTCGCTGGCGGTATTCCCGGCGTCCCGCCGGTCGCCGACGACGTTTACCGGCACACCTATCCCAGGGCGAAGCGCAAGAGCGAGCAGTTCTACCAGCGCTATCCGCAGGACGTGGCGCTGGCTGGCGAGATCGCTGACCTGATCAGCGCTGGAGGCGTTGCCCTTCCCAACCAGGACGTGCTGAGCGTGCCGCGTTTCCAGTCGTTGGGCATGGATTTGGGCATGAAACGCGGCGCCGAGCGGTTGCATTGGCTGCTCGACGAGGCGTTCTCCACCCCAGGACGGCTGTCTGCGACTTTCCTGCATCAGCTGTTCGCGCGTACCAGTTCGGCTGATGACCCCTTGTTCTGGACGCTGCAGGAATTTATCTACGGCTCGGAATCCAACGGGCCGATCAACTGGGCGGCGGAGCGCGAGCTGGCCAACCATCCGGAATTCGCCCCCGACGCGAGGCCGCTGCTGTTCACCGGGGAGCACACCTTCCGCTGGCGTTTTGACGAAGTTGCCGAGCTGCGCGGATACCGGCAGGGTGTGGAAGAGCTGATGCGGCGGGTATCCTGGCCGAAGATTTACGACCCGGAACAGTTGGCCCGCAACGAGGTGCCCGTGCAGTGCGTCATGTACTACGACGACCTGTATGTGGACGTTGACATCCAACAGGCGACGTTGCGCCGGTTGGGCAACGCCGGATACTGGGTGACCAATGAGTACGAGCATGACGGACTCGCCTCGGGAAAGGTGTTTGGCGAGCTATACCGGATGCTGGCCGAGCGGGGAGGCCCGCTGTTGGGCCGGTGACGGAATAGAATCCCTTTCATGGTTGCGAAAAGGGTTCTGCTCGCCGCTCCGCGCGGATATTGCGCCGGGGTGGACCGGGCGGTGATAACCGTCGAGAAGGCTCTCGACGTGTTTGGGCCACCGGTGTACGTGCGCAAGCAGATCGTCCACAACCGGCATGTGGTGGAGCGCCTTCAAGCCCGAGGGGCGGTCTTCGTGGATGAATTGGCTGAAATACCCCCCGGCGCGACGGTGATCTTCTCCGCGCACGGGGTTTCCCCCCAGGTGCATGAGCAGGCCGCCCAGCGCGGGCTTAAAACAATCGACGCGACCTGCCCCTTGGTGACGAAAGTGCATCATGAGGCCAAGCGTTTCTCCGCGCTGGGGATGCAGGTGTTGCTGATCGGGCACGCCGGACACGAGGAGGTGCAGGGTACCACCGGCGAGGCGCCACAGGACATCGTGCTGGTGGAGCACCCAGACGACGTTGCGCAGCTGGCGGTGCGCGATCCGTCGCGGCTGGCCTGGCTGTCGCAGACGACGTTGAGCATGGACGAGACCCAGACCACCGTCGGTGCGCTGCGGCAGCGCTTCCCAGCCCTGGTCGATCCGCCCAGCGATGATATTTGCTACGCCACCCAGAATCGGCAGCTCGCGGTGAAACGGGTGGCTGGCGAATCAGACCTGGTGATCGTGGTGGGATCGTCCAATTCGTCCAATTCGGTGCGCTTGGTCGAAGTGGCTCTGGAAGCAGGGGCGAAGGCGTACCGCGTGGACAACGCCAAAGAGATCGATCCGGCCTGGCTGGCCGATGCGAAGGTCGTCGGAGTCACCTCCGGGGCGTCGGTGCCAGACGAATTGGTGCTCGGCGTGTTGCGCCTGCTTCAGGACCACGGCTTCCCCCCGGCCGAAGAAGTGGTGCTAACCAACGAGACGCTGACCTTCTCCCTGCCCCCGGAATTGCGCAAGGCCCGCTGAGGCTCACCTGAAGTTCCGGCTCAACAGCCATGATGCTGTTTTTTGCTATATCTGGTTGATCGGCGTTGACCGGTATGGATGAGCAGGCCTCGGACGTGCCGATTCACGATAGTGTCGTCGGCTCGTCGTAAGATGAAGGCATGAGCCAAGACTTAGGGACTAACCACGTATCGGTTGGTGAAGCCTTGGGTGAGCGCACGGTTCGACCTA
>JAIRXX010000382.1 GCA_031268065.1 Propionibacteriaceae bacterium | reverse complement strand
TGTGATGCTGCCGGGCGTCCACCGGGTGTTCTCCCTGGTGGAGCGGTGGCTGCTGGGCACCCACCAAGGCGGCGTGAAACGCGGGCACCTTCAGGAATATCTCGACGAGTTCGCGTTCCGGTGGAACCGTCGCCACACTCGTGACCGGGGCATGCTGTTCTACCGCCTGCTGCAACACGCCGTCAACGCCAGGCCCACCACCTACGAAGACCTCGTGCGCGCCAGTGGGGCCAAGCCCGTCACACCGGAACCCCCCGGCAACCGCGCCCTACCCGGCACACTGGAAACAGACAACGCCCACAGACCATGGCGGCAACACGCCGCCCAGCCAACCTCACCCCCATGAAAGCCCAGATCCACGGCAGCGACATGGATAACCCTTGGGCGTTGAGGATGTCCTCGTCAGCCACCCGATGACGTTTCGCGCCCCCCCAGGATCAGTGGTTCATCGTCCATATTTGCCAAGTATATTCGCCAAGGATATTTGGCACGAATATTTCGGCAAGCTCAACTACGATGAGAACGGCACCCCGGTGATGGCCTCCTTGGGGTGACACACCAGCGACGTCTTCGAGCTTTGGATCAGCCGCAAGGCCCGCTTCCCCGAGGGCGGCTAGCGGTTGCTGCTCAGTTCGATTCGTTGACAGCCATCTGGCCGGGGTGGGCTTAGCCGCCAGACGGCTGCATCACCGGGAAACGTTCGCAACGCTGTGATCATGCCGACGCACGTCGGAAGCGCGTCAGGGGAATAGATGGCAGCGGGGTGCTCGCTCAGGCTGAGAGGGCGTCGGCTTCGGCTATGATCTCGGCGGCGACGTCTGGGGTCCACAGGCCGGCGGCGTAGGCAAGGTCGCAGACGTTGAAGCGGTTGCGCATCAGGTGGCTGTTGGTCAGCGCCCAGAGGGCTGTTTGCGGCGTGGTCAGTTCGGTTGATTTGGCGATGGCTCCGGCGTCGTTCAGGGCGGCGGCCAGCTCTGCCGGGTCGCGCAGGCATTGGTCTAGGAACGCGCGGTGCTTGGGCCAATCGGCGGTGAATGCTTTGACCCGCACTGGCAGGCCGATGGCCAGGTAGCGGTCTAGCTTGGCCGAATAGTCGGACCAGCATTCGGCGGCAGAACGCCCGCTGGGATCGATGCGGTCGAAGACGGACTTCACCAAGCGTTCCTGCTTGGCGGTGTCGGGCACGGACACTTCCGGGAACTCGCCAGCGTCGAGCAGCTTGCGCACCCGCCGCCAGAGCAGTGCTGCCCACAGCGTCGTCACGCCCACCTGCGCTCCGTGGAGCTGGTGCGGTTGGGTGTGGGCGCTGGCCCACATGTCCAGCATGTGCGAGACGGTGTGCTCCATGCCGGAAGAAGGGGAGGTCTGCCGGGCCATGCCCATCGACAGGCCGGAAATGGTCAGCATTTTGGCCAGGAATTCCAGCTCGGCGGCGCTCGACTCCCCGATCCCGCGCGCTGCCGCCAGCGTCTGGCCGCCGTGGCGCAGATGGACCCAGGCGGCGGTCTGCGACCAGCGGTCATTCATGCCGACCTGATGGGCCAGGTACCAGTCGGCCACTGCGGTGAACATGGAAATCGTGTCGCCCAGCCCAGAACGGTTGAGCCGCTTTGGAGCCAGCGCCAGCACCTCGGTGTCGATGAGCAGCGCATGGGCGTAGTGGCTGATTTCAGTGCGCTTCACCCCTGCCTTGAGCAGCACGGACTCGTCGTCGGAATAACCGTTGACCGAGGCCGCTGTCTGGACGATCACATGCGGGCGCTCACCGGCGGCAACTTTGCCGATGTCGCTGATCGTCCCGGAACCGACGCTGACCACCAGGTCTGCCCCCGCGCAGCCGGTCTTGGCTTGGATAACGGCTGACTCGTCGGCGCTGGTCGAAGCTGGCAGGACCACTGTGGTGACCTGGCCGATGCCGCCCAGGGTTTCCCCAGCCCAGGCTTTGAGGTCTGAGTCCGGGGCGGCGATCTTGGTCTGGTCCACCAAAAGGGCGATCTTTCGCGGCGCGAGCGCCGCTGCGATCTGGGCCAGCGACGCCCTGACGCCCGATCCGATTTCTATCCGGGCGGGGCCTACTTGGGCGAGGTCGTCGGCTGGCACTTGCAAAAGCTTGGCGGCGCTGTAAATCATTGCCGGCCTCCGGCGAAACTCTCCTCCAGGCAGTCGTAGAGCTTGCGGTACTCCGCGTAGGCGCAACTGAGCACGTCTTTGAGCGCCGGGTCCGGCTCGATGGTCTCAGGCGCCAATTCGACAACGGCATCGACGCATTCTGCCATTGTGGAGAATATTCCAGCACCCAGGGCCGCCAGCATCGCGCCGCCGACGGCGGTGCTCTCCTCAGCGGTGACCAAATGCACCGGGGAGCCGGTCAGGGTGGCTTTTGCGACCAGCGAGAAATTGCTTCTCCGGCCACCGCCAACCACCCGGATTTGCCCGCCCAGGCCGAGTTCCCGCAGCCGCAGCGCGATGTCGGCGAAGGCGAAGGCGTTTCCCTCCACGACGGCGCGGGCGAGGTCGTCCTTGCTGTGGTTCATCGCCAGCCCGTAG
>JAIRXX010000379.1 GCA_031268065.1 Propionibacteriaceae bacterium | reverse complement strand
CTTGCCCAGGTCGTAGGAAGTGAACGCCGTGTTGTAGATGGCCATCACCATCGTCACCGTCGTGTTGTCGGGGCCGCCTTGGGTCATCACGGTGAACTGGTCGAAGGCGAGCAGGGAGCCGGTCACGGAGAGCACCAGCAGCAGCGCGAGGGTTGGCCGGAGGAAGGGGACCGTGATGTGGCGGAACCGCTGCCATGCCGTCGCCCCGTCGCACATAGCGGCCTCATTGACGCTGGCGGGAATGGCCTGGAGCGCCATCAGCAGCAGGACCACTTGGAATCCGACGTACTTCCAGACGATCATTACGACAACGGCCAAAGTGGCGCTCAGCGGCGTCCGAAAGAAGCCGACTGGGCCGTCCGATATGCCGAGCCAGCGCAGCACCGCCGAGAAGATGCCCACCTGGTCGTTGTAATCGACGACCCACATCAGGCTGGCGGTGGAGATTCCGACCACATACGGCAGGAAGACCGCCGTCTTGTAGAAGGGGACTCCGCGGCGGGGGCTGTTCAGCAGTGCTGCCATGACCAGCGCGAGGACGAAGATGGCTATCGTGCAGAGCAGGGTGTAGCCGAGGGTGAAGACGATGGCGTTCAAGAACTGCTCCTGCGAAGCGATGGCGATGTAGTTCTGAATGCCCTGGAATTTTGGCTGCCCGAGGAGCGGCCAGTCGCTGAGCGACATGAACACGACGATCCCCAGCGGGAGCACGAATAGGATCAGGATGATTATCGCGGTCGGCGCGACGAATAACATGCCGGCCAAGCTGCCGCGCGAGCTGGACTTGGATGCCCGCCGCCTGGCCGGCCGGCTAATGCCGACCGGCTGACGGTTGTTCTGCAATGCCATGTCAGTAGGCGGCGTCAATCAGCGACTGAATGGTTGCCTGCCCGGTCTTTAGAGCCGAGGTGGGATCGTCGCCAAACACTGCGCCGCGCACCGCTTCCAGCCACGGGCCGTTAGGAGAGTTGATCGCCTCTCCGTAGGCGCGGGTGGACGGCGTATAGCCGTTTGCCATGCCCGCTGTGATCGCTTCGATCCGGGGGTCTGCCGCAGTGTATTTATTCGATGCCAGGTCTGTCCGCAAGGGGAGGTTCCCGTCTTTTGCGACGATCTCGATCTGGGCTTCGTCGCCGAGGGTCCACTCGATAAACTTCCAGGCCTCGTCCGGCGCCTTTGTGGAACTGGTGATCCCGATGACGTCACCGCCGACGAAGGTGCCCGTCTTGCTGCCGTCTGCCGTTGAGAGCGGGATATACCCCCACTCGAAATCAACGGTCTCTTCAACCTTCGGGATCGAATAGGAGCCGTTGGGCCAGATGCCAGCCTTGCCCTGCAGGAAGGGTTCTTGCTGTGTCGAGGTGTCGCCGGTGATCGCCGACGGTGAAACGATGTCCTCCGCGTACAGCTTGCGGTACAGGCCGAACCAGTCGGCTAGCGACGTGCTGTCAATGTTCATCGTCTTGCCGTCAAGGCTGATCGGCAATTCGCCAGCCGCCGCTGCCACGCCGAAGGACGTATAGGCGCTGCATCCGGCGCAGTTGCCGGGGAAGTAGAAGCCGTAGGTGTCGCCGCCCAGGGCGCGAATCGCTTTGGCTGCTTCATAGATCGCGTCATAGCCGACGGGGGCCTTCTCCGGGTCAAGTCCGGCTTTCTTGAAAAGGTCTTTGTTGTAGAAAATGAAGGACGAATCCACTTTGTGCGGCACCGCGTAGCTGAGGCCGTCGAAAGTCGAGGCTGCCACATGGGCTTGCACGAGGGTGTCCTTGGCTGGGAATGAGTTGATGCGTTCGGTGATGTCTTGGTAGACGCCCTGTTTGGCGTAGTTGGGCGCGTAGACGACATCCGATGCCAGGATGTCCGGAAGCGATCCGGCGCCAGCGGCGGCGCCTACTTTCTGCTGGAAGCTGTCAGTCGCCACGATCGTCAATTCGATCTTCGGGTCATGGGTTTCGTTGTAGACGTCCACCAGGCGTTGCGAATAGTCCTGGGTTGACGACCTTGCCCACATGGTGAGCTTTTCGGGTGCTTGAGGCTCGGCCTCTGTCGTACAAGCTACCAGCGGCCCGGCGGCGAGCATCGCCACCACGGCGGCTGTTAAGACTTGTCTGCTTCTCATCACATCTCCTCTTCGAGTGCAAGACTGTGCGACCAGTATCGATATTAAGTTTCCCATTCGTCAAGTATTTTCCCAAAGTTTCCTTACTGTCCTTGACCAGAAGCGGGCAAGATGAGAAAATACCGCAACCAGAGGAGAAGCAGATGGGAAAGCGACCGACGATAAGTGATGTCGCCGTTGCCGCTGGTGTGTCCACCGGAACGGCGTCCAAAGCGCTCAACGGCGTCGGTCGGCTGCATCCCGAGACCAGGCAGGCTGTGCTGGACGCAGCAGCCGCGTTGGGCTTCATCCACCGGCAGCGCGGCGGTTCTGTCATGGGGTCGCGCAGCTATACCGTCGGATTGCTCACGACGGACAGTTTCAGCCGCTTCGCCAGCCCCATCATGCTCGGCGTCGAGGATGCTCTGGGCGCCGGTCAGATATCGGTGTTGCTGGCTGACGGGAGGGGTGACGCCATCCGGGAACAGCATCATGTCCAGACCTTCCTCGCCCGGCGTGTTGATGCGATTATCGTGACTGGCCGGAGGTCGGAGCCGAGGCCGCCGATCGGCAAGAACCTGCCGGTCCCGGTGTGCTACGTGCTTTCCCGTTCGCAGCGCTGCGAGGATTTGTCGATCGTGATCGACGACGAGCAGGGCGCGCGGTTGGCTATTTCGCATCTGGTGTCTTTGGGGCGCAAGCGCGTCGCGTACGTGACTGGCCCGGAGAAGCACCTTTCGGCGCGATTGCGGCAGTCGGGGACGGTTGCGGAGTTGCGGAAGCATGGTTTGAAGCCGGTTGAGCATCCCGCTGTTTGGGGCGAGTGGAGTGAGGCTTGGGGCCGCCAGGCGGCGGGCATCCTGCAACGTTCTGGGGCTGTGTTCGACGCCGTGTTCTGCGGCAGCGACCAGATAGCCCGGGGCATGGTGGAGCAGCTGCAATATCTGGGGCGGCGGGTTCCCGAGGATGTTTCGGTGGTCGGTTTCGACGATTGGGACGTCATCGCGCTGGCATCGCGGCCCGCGCTCACCACCGTTGACCCCCAGTTGGCCGACCTTGGCCGCATCGCCGCCGGTTTGATTCTCCGCTCGTTGGCGGGAGAAAGGCTCTCCGGCCTGGCAAAACACGATTGCCGGCTAGTGGTGCGCGATTCCACGTCGCTGGTCGCTGAATAGCCGCTGCCCGCGACAGGCGCGGTTATCCCATGCGCAACTGATTGAAAACCGAAGTTCGTCGGCGCGGCGGGGACTGGGACTTCATCAGACGTTTCGGGGAAGCGCTATTCCGGGTCACTCTCCTCATGGTCTACCGGCCTCGGGTCGTAGAGATCCCAAACTCCTGTTGTCTTTCGCCGCGATTCTTCGGCGGCTATCCGGAGGGCGGCGATCTCGGCCTCTTGGATGTTCAGCTTGAGTTTGGCCTCTTCGAGTTCCCTGTTTTTGCGCAGGGCCAAGGTTTGGGACTCCCGCAGTTTGGCGTTCTCTGCCTGGAGTCGCTTGCGTTCGGCCTCGCTGTGACCAAGTTTGCCACGCACACTGCGGAGTTCTTTGAGCTGTTTTTCAGCCAAGGTCGCCTCCTTTCGGGGAGAAGCCGGTGGCTTGGCTTGCGGAACCTTATCGATGGGCGCATTCTCCGGCTTCGCACCTCCGGAAGCGGATGGCTTGGGCTCAGCTGTTGGAGTGTCCGAACCTGCCTTGAACAGGATGAAACCGGCGGTAACCGTGACGATGATCCAAGGCAGCCCCAGAAACGGTCCTGAGATGATGAAGCAGATGATTCCGACTGCAAGCCAGGCCAGCCCGACAATGATTAGACAGCCCGCCATGTTTTTCACCACCTCTCTGCTTTGGTCCCATACTAACGATGGCCAAGGACATTTTTGATCCCACCGCATCGCGGGTGTGAGATGGGCCAGGTTCATCGTTTGGTGTTACGGATTCACGTTGAACAGAGCCGAGTTTTCGGGGCATTCTTTGGGCGCGCAATTCCGGGGTGTCCGCGTTTGCGCCGCCGCCAGCGTCATCCAGCGATAACGCTTGCGAGCAGCTTTGGCTCATGCCCTAGAGTGTTGCCGTGCAACATCTGCTCCGGCTCGATGACTGGGCGCCAGAGGACGTTTCCAGGGTTTTCGCCTTGGCCGATGAGATTGCCCGTGGCGGTTGTGGTGGCGTTTTGGATGGGCGCAATTTCGCTTTGTTCTTCCCGGAGTCGGGCGTACGAACTAGGGTGGCTTTTGAGTCAGGCATCCGCCGCCTGGGTGGTGATTGCGTACTGCTCCCGTCCTTGGCTTTAGACAAGGGGGAAAATCTGGGCGATGTGGCTGGCTATCTGGGGCAATGGGTGGATGGCCTGGTGGTGAGGCATCCGAGGATCGACGTGCTGGAGAGTCTGGCAGCGGCAGATTCGGTGCCGGTGGTGAATGCGATGACGGCGCTCAATCATCCCTGCGAAGTGTTGTCGGATGTCTATGCGCTGTCCCAGTCGCATGGCGACCCCGCTCAGTTGCGCGTCTTGTTCGTGGGCGGAGCCGGGAATATTGCCGGGGCTTGGGCCGAGGCGGCAAGGATTTTCGGGTTCTCGCTGACGCAGTGCTGCCCGCCTGGTTTCGAGCTGGGCCAAATGCCCGTCGTCTACAAATTGTCCGACGCGCTGGCAGGTGTGAATGTGGTTGTCACCGACGCCTGGCCAGAAGGTTGTTTCGATGCTTTCGGGGCGTATCAGGTGACTTCGCCGTTGCTCGCCTTAGCTTCTTCAGACGTGGTGCTGAATCCGTGCCCACCGTTT
>JAIRXX010000365.1 GCA_031268065.1 Propionibacteriaceae bacterium | reverse complement strand
CGCACTGCAACCACAAAATAGCCTTTGCCCGCATCGACCATTGCGCTCTTAGCGATCTTGCCACCCCAATAAATCTTGACGAGATCGGTAGCGCGTCGCAGGTTGTCTTTGTCTACTTTGCGGCATGTCGGATCGAGGACAGGCTCAGTATCAGCTTCTTCGTCCGGGGCTTTGGTGTCTGCTGTTAAGGCAGGCGTCTCGGGCGCGGGCACAGTGGTCTGTTCCGCTGGTTCCCGGCCTGATGTGGGCGGGATGTTGAAAATCTCATTGTCCCCGGTGCATCCCGTGAGGGTGAGCGTGGCGAGGACCGCCAGTATGGCGGTAGCTACCGATAGCTTAGTTCGCGGCATTTTCAGGCACGGCACTCGCATTTCTACCCCGCTTTCAGCATGTGGATTCCGCACTTTCATTCATCGTCGCCCAACGGTTTTTCCATCCGATGCCGGACTGGAATTTCGCAGGCTCATACCGCGAGTGTATCGCCCATGCCGAATAGGCAGGGCCAGTGGCTGTTTTCTTTGTTTTCGCTGTGGGGAGTTAGGCATACGTTTCTACGGCGGGCCTCGCTGCCTGCGCTGGTCACTGCCCGGCGTCTGTTTTGGTCGGCAGCGGTGGTGGGGTCTCGGCTTGGCGCATGGTCGGCCAGTCGTCGCGCACTTGGCTGGCCCAGCGCTGCCACATGCTTTTCTCGGCAGTCAACCGGCTCAACTTCTCTTCCAGCACGACCAGTTGCGTCCGTAGTTTGTCCACCTCGCCGCTCAGCCGCTCGGCTATTTCTAGGGCCATGTCGGCTGACTTTTCGGCGTTGCTGACCGCTGCCGCCTCCCGCTCGATCTGCGGTTTGTGTCGTGACGTTCTGTGATTGAGCACAGCGCCCACCAGCGAGCCGGAGAGTGCGGCGGACAGCAGCGCGGACACGATGGCGGTCCAGTCGATCATTTTCCCTTCCCCTTTCGTTGGCTTTCAAGATCGTCTGGTTATCTGCCGTCGCTGCCCCGGCCAGGTTTAGGCCGGAGGTCGGGTCGATACCGATCATGGCGCATGGAAGATAGAAATCGTCCCCGACCTTGGCGGTGTGCTTGACGACGTGCGACGGGCCAAGAAAGCCAGCAAGGCCGCCGCCGCAGCTCAGCTGGAAGCCGGTCAGCGGATGCGCGAGGTCGTGCGGAAGCTCAGGGCGCAAGGGCTGTCAGTCGCGGACACGGCCTGTGTGCTGGGCGTGTCGAAAGGCCGCGTCTCCCAACTAGTTTGACTGGCGGGAACACTCCCGAACCTCCACGGTTCGCAATACCCCCCGACTCCATCGCCCGGAGGATAGCTCCGGTTTCCTCAGCGCCTAGGTTCCGGGCTGGTGGAAGAAGTACGGCGGCGATTCGCGCCGGGAGCGGAAATCGGCGTAAAATGGGCGAGCCGTTAAAACGGCCGCGGATGCGAAAGAGCTTTCCACGATCCCAATGGTCAAATCTCGCAGAGATTGGGGAGCGCCGCGCAACGAGATTGGAAGGGTACAGCGCATGGATGCTGACACCAAGAAGAAGATCATTGACGAGTACGCGACGAAGCCCGGCGACACTGGTTCTCCGGATGTGCAGATCGCGCTGCTTACCAAGCGAATCTCCCACCTCACCGAACATCTCAAGGTCCACAAGGGCGACCATCACTCGCGCCGTGGCCTGATGCTGCTGGTGGGGCAACGTCGTCGTCTGCTCAATTACGTCGCCAAGAATGACATTGAGCATTATCGTTCGCTGATCTCCCGGCTGGGTTTGCGTCGGTGAAACATGACATGGCAAGGGGTGGCCTGCGGGCTGCTCCTGTTTGCCGTGCCCACAACCACTAGACTGTTAGAAAACGCCCACGCTAGCCGCTGGCAATGTCGGTCCTCGGTAGTGACTCTCGGGCCAGGGGAGTTCCCCCAATCCCGCGAGTCTCGATCGAAGACCGGATAGCCAGGTGGCGTGGGGTGACCGAAAGGAAAATCCATGCAAGGCACTGACCTGCAATCCGTCGAGGCCGTCATAGACAATGGCGACTTCGGAAAACACACCGTACGCTTCGAGACGGGCCTGCTGGCCCGCCAGGCAGGCGGTTCGGTGTCCGTCTATTTGGATGGCGACACCATGTTGCTGTCCGCCACCACCGCGCAGAAGCATCCGCGCGACGCCATCGACTTCTTCCCGCTGACGGTCGACGTCGAAGAGCGCATGTACGCCGCTGGGCGCATCCCCGGCTCGTTCTTCCGCCGCGAAGGCCGTCCCAGCGAGGGCGCGATCCTCGCCGCCCGCCTGATTGACCGCCCGCTGCGCCCATGTTTCGTCAAAGGGCTGCGCAATGAGGTCCAGGTCGTCGTCACCGTGATGGCGCTGAATCCGAACGTCATGTACGACGTGCTCGCCATCAACGCCGGCTCCTGCTCGACCACGATGGCTGGCCTGCCGTTCACCGGCCCAGTCGGCGGCGTGCGGGTGGCGCTGATCGGAAATCAGTGGGTGTGCTTCCCGACTGTGGAGCAAGTCGAGCAGGCCACCTTCGACATGGTGGTTGCCGGTCGCGTCCTTCCGGACGGCGATGTGGCGATCATGATGGTCGAGGCCGAGTCCACCGAGGGCACCCTCGACCTGATCCGGGCCGGGAAGACCGCCCCGACAGAGGAAATCGTCGCCGAGGGCCTGGAAGCCGCAAAGTCGTTCATCAAGCAGCTCTGCGACGCGCAGGCCGAGTTGGCGGCGAGAGCGCCCAAGCCGGTGGAGCCGATGCCGATCTTCCTCGACTACACCGAGGACGCCTACGCCGCAGTGGCCGAAGTCGCCACCGACCGGCTGAAGGTAGTCATGGCCGTTCCCGGCAAGGTGGAGCGGGAGACTTCCACCGAGGCGCTGCTGGCCGAGGTCCAACAGGAATTGGCCGAACGGCTGGCTGGCCAGGAGAAAGACATCACCGGCGCTTTCCGGGCGCTGACCAAGAAGATCGTCCGCCACCGCACGCTCACCGAGCATGTGCGCATCGACGGGCGCGGGGTCAGGGATATCCGCACGCTGTCCGCCGAGGTCGGCGTGCTGCCGCGCGTGCATGGCTCGGCGCTCTTCCAGCGCGGCGAGACGCAGATTCTGGGCGTGACCACGTTGAACATGCTCGACATGGAGCAGAAGCTCGACACGTTGGCCCCGGAGACCAGCAAGCGCTACATGCACAATTACAACTTCCCGCCGTACTCCACCGGTGAGACGGGCCGGGTCGGTTCCCCTAAGCGCCGCGAGATCGGGCACGGGGCGCTGGCTGAGCGGGCGCTCGTCCCGGTGCTGCCCAAGCGCGAGGAATTCCCTTACGCCATCCGCCAGGTTTCGGAGGCGTTGGGTTCCAACGGTTCCACCTCGATGGGTTCGGTGTGCGCGTCCACGCTGTCGCTGCTCAACGCCGGTGTGCCGTTGAAGGCGCCGGTCGCTGGCATCGCAATGGGCCTGATGAGCGAGGAAATCGATGGCGAGACGAAATACGTCGCGCTCACCGACATCCTTGGCGCTGAGGACGCCCTGGGCGACATGGACTTCAAAGTCGCCGGGACTAGGGATTTCGTCACCGCGCTGCAACTGGACACCAAGCTCAACGGCATCCCAGCCGAGGTGCTGGCGGCGGCCCTGCTGCAGGCCAAGGAGGCACGGCTCACGCTGCTCGAAGTGATGGCTGAGGCTATCGACACCCCGGATGAGATGAGTCCCTACGCGCCGAGGATCATCACCACGAAGATTCCGGTGGACAAGATCGGAGAGGTGATTGGTCCCAAGGGCAAGATGATCAACCAAATCCAGGAAGACACCGGCGCCAACATCTCCATCGAGGAGGACGGCACCATCTACATCGGCGCTGACAACGGCGATGCCGCCGAGGCGGCGCGGAGCCTGATCAACGCCATCGCCAACCCGACCATGCCGCAGGTGGGCGAGCGCTACCTGGGCACTGTGGTGAAACTGATGCCCTTCGGCGCATTCGTCTCCCTGCTGCCGGGCAAGGACGGACTGCTCCACATCTCCAAGCTGCGGGCGCTGGCAGGTGGCGCAAGGGTGGAGAACGTCGAAGACGTGGTGAGCGTCGGCCAGAAGCTCCAGGTGGAGATTGCCGACATAGACGACAAGGGCAAGCTCAGCCTGATCCCAGTCGTAGACGAAGGATAAGGATAAGGCCTAGCCCTAGACGAAGCAGAGAGTCCCTCGGCGTTCCAGCCGGGGGACTCTCCGCTTTATGAGCGGGCTGCGTTTGGCACGGATTCCCACGGGAGTGATCTGGTCTAGCGCAACAAAAAAGCCCCCAGATCTCGCAAACATTCGGATCTGCTTTTCTTTTCCTTTTCAGAACGAGGTAGTTTGCTGTCCGAGGACTACGGCTTTGCGGGTGGCGAGGACTTGTGGCACACGCGAATCGTGGCTGACCCACGTTTTCACGGCTGGCGAAATGGAATCAAGCACACCCAAGAGCTTGGCTTGGTCGTCACCCAGGTAGGATTGCTCCCGCAAGCCTCGGACGATATCGAGAAATCGGTAGCCGCGCCGGGGCGATTCCTTTGCCCCAAGGCTCTGCGCTCATCTCGGGGCACTTACATTAGCCTGCGCCCATCAGGGCTAGGAGGACGCCTCCGGCTACGACGCTGGCCACTTGTCCGGCGGCGTTCGCGCCCATTGCGTGCATCAGGATGAAGTTGCTGTAGTCCTCGCGCGAGGCTTCTTTCTGGACGACTCGGGCGGCCATCGGGAAGGCCGAGATGCCAGCCGCGCCGATGAGCGGGTTGAATTTGCCCCCGGAGAAGAAGTTGAGCAGCTTGCCGAAGAGCACCCCGGCGGCGGTGTCGAGCACGAAGGCCAGCAGGCCGAGGCCGAGGATCATCAGGGTGGAGACCTTGATGAACGACTCGCCTTTCATCGTCGAGCCGATGGCCAAGCCGAGGAAGAGGGTGACGACATTCGCCATCTCGTTCGCGGAGGCGTTCGTCAGCCGCTCCACAACCTTGGACTCGCGCATCAGGTTGCCCAGCATCAACATGCCGATCAGCGGGGTGGCGAAGGGCACCAGCGTGCCGACCACGATGGTGACGATGATCGGGAAGAGGATTCGGGTGCGCTGGCTGATCTCCCGCTGCGAGTAGGGCATCTTGATCGAGCGCTCAGCCTTGGTGGTGAGCAGGCGCATCACCGGCGGCATGATGATCGGCACCAGCGACATATACGAATACGCCGCCACTGTGATCGGCCCGAGCAGGTTCGGGGCGAGAATGCCGCTGACATAGATGGACGTCGGGCCGTCAATGGCTCCGATGATGCCGATGGACGCGGCCTCCTCGTGGCTGAACCCCAGGCAGAGGGCCAGGATCAGGGTCAGGAAGATGCCGAATTGGCCAGCGGCGCCAAGCAGCACCATGCGTGGATTCTCCAGCAGCGGCCCGAAATCGGTCATCGCGCCGATGCCGACGAAGATCAGCAGCGGGAAAAGCTCATTTCCCACTCCGACGTTGTAGAGAAAAGTCAGCGCGCCGTCCTCGGCCACCAGCGGAGACAGGGGCAGATTGGTGAGGATGCAGCCCGCGCCGATAGGCAGCAGGAGCAACGGCTCGTATTCCTTGATGATGGCAAGGGCGATCAGCACACCACCAACGGCGATCATCAGCAAGGACTGCCAGGTGACGCCGAGCAGGCCTTGCAGGAGTTGGTTTACGGTGTCCGGATTCACTGCTCGAACTCCATCAGCGCTTCCCCGTGCCGCACTTGGGAACCGGCGGAGACCAGGAACTTCGCTATCACGCCGTCACGCTCGGAACGGATTTCGTTCTTCATCTTCATCGCTTCCAGGATCAGCAGCGTCTGGCCGCGCGACACTTTCGCACCCTCCGCAACCTCGAAGGAGACGACAACGCCAGGCATGG
>JAIRXX010000345.1 GCA_031268065.1 Propionibacteriaceae bacterium | reverse complement strand
GGATGCCTCCGTGATCGCCCTGGCCGAGAGGCTGGGTATTACAACGATTGCCACGCTTGACCGCAGGCATTTCACAGTGGTGCGGCCACAGCATGTTAGTTCCTTCGCTCTGCTGCCTGAAGGGTTCTGACCGATGTCCCTGCGTCTGCGGGCTGTTGATTTTGTTCCGTCTCAGGAACTTCTCCAGGGCTGGCCTGTACGCTTTCGGTCGTCGGGATATCTACCGACGACTGCGGTTGCGAGGCGCTCTCGCACCCGATAAGCCCAATCATCAGCCGCCCCAACACCGAACCAAGCGCAGCCCAGCGGCACAGGGCGTCAGCGCCCGTAGAGGTGCGCGCGCTCGCGGACCCATTCAGCCATCAGGATGGGCATCCGGTCCGCCAGGAAATCGCCGAGGTCGATCATTGAGTTGATGCGCAGCCACGCTTTGCTTCCCTCCGGGAGCGCGTCGAGCGCGGCATGGAGCGTGGGCTGTGGACGTTTCATGTTCCGAGCCCATCTCCTGCCGTATTGGATTTCCTCGATCAGATCGTAGACGTCGGCCCTTTGCTCGGGCAGGCGGGTACGGGTGATCACCCCGTTTTGCTCCAGTTCGCGCAGCGCTACGCTGGACGAAGCCGTCCCGGTCCCCACAAGCTCGCGCAACTGGGCGGCGGTCAGCGGCGCCAGGTCTTGATAGAGGAAGAAGGCCGCGTAGAAGCGCCAAGCCATGCGGGACATCGGCGGGTCCGCCAAGGCGAGCGCGACTGGTTCGAGGTATTCGCGCAGAAGGTCGTAGTCGGGTTCGGCGGGCTGGTCTGCTGGGTTCACCCGAGCAGCATACCGAGGCGGGCGACGGACGCTGGCGATTGATCCCGGAAAACTATTGACTTCTTCCGAAATATCTGTGTAATTGTAGTTATCCGAAAAGTGCGATAGTTCAGACAGTGAGACTGCCGCACTCCACAGCTTTCGCAACGCAGCGGATCAGAGCGCAGGGAGAACGCATGACCCAATCCCCCCCCCCCTGGATGACGTCAACGACGAAACCACCGTAAAACCGGAGCAAGACGGCGGCTCGTTGCCGCGACTGTCTATGGGAATGAAGATTCAGTTTGGACTTGGCGATTGGGTCAACACCACCATCTACGGATTGGTGATGTCCTTCTTGATGTTCTTCCTGACCGATGTCGCCCAGATCAGTGTCGCGGCGGTGTCGTTGTTATTTGTCATTGAACGGGTCTTCGGCGCTGTCATGGATCCGGTCATCGGATCACTAGCCGACCGCACCCGCACCAAGTGGGGCCGATATCGACCGTGAATTCTGGTCTGCGGGATCGCGGCCCCGATAGTGACGGTGCTCTGCTTCACCATCCCCTTCGAGTCAGATTCGGGAAAGCTCGTCTGGGCTTACACCACCTATCTGGTATTCATGGTCGTCTTCAACGGCCACCACATCCCCTACGGGTCGCTGATGTCCACTATGACCCAGCATCCCGGTGACCGCACCCAGCTCGCGGGCATCCGGTTGTTCTGCTCATCTGGCATCTTCTGGATCATCTCGGTCTCCGCGATCCCGCTGGTGAACCTCTTCGGCGCGGGCGACAACCGGCGTGGCTATCTGGCGATGGTCGCCCTCTTCTGCGCCATATCCATCCCGTTCTCGATCAACCTATTCTTCAAGGCCCGCGAGATCGTTGAAGTGCCCAAATCTGCGAAGATTCCGATGAAGCAACAACTGGCGGTGCTGAAGGGCAACTGGCCGCTGATCATCTCGATGGTCGGATTCTTCTTGCAGGGCATCTTGATGTATGGCCGTTCGGCAATCTACCTGTACTACTTCACCTACACCGTTGGTGACGAGATGATGTTCGCCACTTTCAACGCCATCGCGCTGGTGGCTGGCATGGTCGGCAACCTATCCGGCCCCTGGGCGAGCAGTCGGCTGCTGGGCAACAAGGGGCACGTTGCGGGCTGGTCTTTCATCTGCTTCGGCATCTTCGCCGTGGTCAACTACTGGATCACCCCGAATGTCAGCATCTGGGGTTTCTACGTGCTGGCTGCGATTACCGGTTTCTTCACCGGCGCAATCTCGTCTCTTATCTACGGATGCGTGCCGGACACAGTGGAGTACGGCGAATGGCTGAGCCAGGTGCGGGTGGACGGGTTCGTCTGGGCTTGCGTGCTCTTCGCCAACAAGCTCGGCACTGCCATTGTCGCCGGGGTGATGGGGCTGTTGCTGGCGAGCGTCGGCTACGTCGGCGGCACCGAACAGCCCGAGGCGGTCAAGGATGCGATCAACGTCATCTTCTCCCTCGGGCCGGGTGTGCTAGCGGTCATCACCGGCGTGGTTTACCTCTTCTACAAGCTGGATGAGCGTACTTACAGCAAAGTCGTGGCCGAACTCAAGCAGCGCCACGCGGATTCTGGAATCGAGTTCATGTGAACGAAAACAAATTACAAGGAAGTGAGGCAGTGCGGCATGGCCGATGAACAAACAGTCAGCAGACTTGCCAAGGCGGCTTTGGAGATACGGCTCAACCTGCTGAAGCTGTGCAACCAGACCGGCATCCACATCGGCGGCGACATGTCCGTTGCCGACCTGATGACCGGGCTATGGCAATACCAACTCAAATACCGGCCACAGGAGCCGAAATGGGATTTGCGCGATCGGTTCGTCTTATCCAAGGGCCACGCCGCCGCGGTGACTTCTTTCAACCAAGCGGCTATCGGGTGCTACGACCCGGAGGAGATTTACTCCGAATACGCCACTGATTTCGGCAGGTTCGGGATGCATTCGTGCAACCTAATCAATCCCCATGTGGAAGTCTCCACCGGATCGCTGGGCCACGGTTTTCCCGTCTCGACCGGCATTGCCCAAGCGCTCAAAGCCAAACGGAACGGTGTCAGCCGGGTCTACACAGTGGTCGGAGACGGCGAATTGCAGGAAGGCTCGATGTGGGAGTCCGCGATGTTGAGTACACAGTACAAGCTGGGCAACCTGGTTGTGGTGGTGGACCGCAACGGGCTTACTTTCGATGGCCGTACCGAGGAATTGATGTCGCTAGAGCCGCTGGCTGACAAGTGGCGGGCTTTCAACTGGAATGTCGTGGAGATCGACGGCCACGATATGGCGGCGATCCTCGCCGCCTTCGACGCCCTGCCCGAGCCGGATTCTGCGATACCGACGGTCATCATCGCGGCGACAGTGAAAGGCCACGGCATTAGCTATATGGAGAACAACGTCTCCTGGCACGCCGGGAAGCTGAGCAATGACGACTACACCAAAGCAGTTGCCGAGCTGGTTGCCGCCCACGAAGAGAAATGGGGTCAGTCATGACCGACGCCGGACAAGAATTTACCTCGCCGACAGATTTCACCTTCAACATGGAAGTGCTTTCCTCCCTGCGTGACGCGGTGGGTGAGTGCATAGTCGAGTTGGGCCGTGAGAATCCGAAGATGGTCGTTGTCGTCGCTGACGTCGCCACCTCGTCGAGAGTCAACCCATTTGCGGCGGAATTCCCCGACAGGTTTTACAACGTGGGTATTGCCGAGCAGTCGCTAATGAGCTTCGCCGCAGGCCTGGCGCAGGAGGGTTTCATGCCCTATGCGTTTACTTTCGCCCCGTTTGCGGCAATGCGGGCCTGTGAACAAGTCCGCGACGACATCTGCTACAACGGATTGCCGGTGCGGATCATCGGCAACGGAGCCGGATACTCCAACGGGGAATCCGGGGCGACGCACTGCGCCCTAGAGGACGTCGCCATCTTTACGGCTCTGGGCAATATGACAGTTATCGAGCCGGGCGACCCTTCCCAGATTCAACAAGTGCTCAATGCGACGCTGAATTGGGACAAGCCCATTTACATCCGAATGGGGCGGGAATCAACCGGCAGCCTGTACCCAGCTGGCGCTGACTTCCAGATCGGGAAGGCCGGTGTGCCCAAAGATGGCGATGACGGCGCGTTCATCGCAGCTGGAATCGTCACCCATCACGCCGTTGAGGCAGCCAAGCGGTTGGAATCCGATTTCGGAGCGCGGGTGCGGGTGGTCGACATGCACACAATCAAGCCGTTGGACCAGGCGGCGGTGCTTTCGGCGGCGAAGACCGGGCATGTCGTCGCAGCGCAAGACCACAGTGTCATCGGAGGGCTGGGGTCTGCCGTCGGCGCGGTCTTGGCTGAGAACGGCGTTGGAATCGACTTCAAGATTCTGGGCTGCCCCGACCACTACGTTCCCATCGCCACGCCGAATTACCTCTACCGGCTGAATGGTTACGACGCCGATGGGCTTTACGAAACTATGCGGAGAATGCTGAAGCTTGGCTCCGCTCCGCACAACTGACCGGAAAACTGACAAAGATCAAGGAGAAAACAATGACTAAATTACCGTTGCGCCACGCTGGCAGAGTCGTCTTGGTGACTGGCGGCGTCCAAGGGATCGGATTGGGAGTGGCCCGCAGATTTCTCGCTGAGGGGGCCAGCGTTGTGGCAGCAGACATAGTGGAAGCTGACTTTGCCGCTGCCGTAGCCGATGTGGCCCGTGCCGAGCGCACCCACTATGTGAAGACTGACGTCACCAGCTTGGAGAGCGTCGAGAACGCTGTTGCCGAGACGGTTGCGAAATTCGGGAAGCTCGACATTTTGATCCCGAACGCCGGAACGGCGAGCTTCGGGGACATCGAGACCGTCCCGGTCGCGGAATGGCAGCGAATCCTGGACATCATCGTCAACGGGCAGTTCTTCTGCGTGCGGGCTGCCCTGCCCGAATTGCGGAAGACGCGCGGAAATGTGGTCACCACGGCGTCGATCTCAGGTTTGGGAGTGAATTTCTCACTCAATTCCTACTTCGGCGCCAAGGCGGCGGTCATCAATATGACCCGTTACATGGCGTTGGAATACGGCAAAGACGGCATTCGCTTCAACGCCGTCGCACCGGGGCCGATCAACTCCCACCCAGGGCCGGGCGCCTTGTTTGAATACCCCGAACTGGAGAAGCACTACGCCGAGGTGACCCCACTCGGACGTGTCGGGATAGTGGACGACCTTCCCGGTGTGTATTCCTTCCTGGCCAGTGAAGACGCGAGCTGGGTAACCGGTCAGACCATCGTCGCAGACGGCGGACTCACCCTGTGGACCGGCGAGTTCAACCTGGGCACAGTCATGGAGGCGCAGTCGCAGGCAGCGGGGTAAACCCCATCACAGCGGGGTAAACCCCATTAAGAGAGGTGGGGGACTCATCCGCGAGTCCTCCACCTCGGTCGTATTCTCCGCCGCCAGCCTTGATGGCCTTGAAAGGAATTCGAGATGGCGCAGGAGTGCTCGGTTCCGCTCCCTTATGCTCAATGATGTGCCGTCGTGCGCCGGGACGTTGCGTGGATCGCCTAAGATTAAATAGGCGTATTTGCCGAAAGGGTGTTCGATGTCAGATTTGTTCTTGCCGCCACAGGAGTCCCAGCCTGCGGAGAAGACCTCGGTCTTGCCTGGGTCTGTTGGCGATGGGGCGACTGCCGCCAATCCTGAGGTGGGGGAAAAGGTTAAGAAGAAGCGGCGTTGGGTGTTGCCGCTGTGCATCTCAGTCGGAGTGTTGGTGGTCGCTTTGCTGGGTGGGGCGGCTTGGGCCTGGCAATTGGCGAATACGGCATTGGACAACATCCCGCGTGATGAAGAATTGGTTGTGGTCGATCCGGAATTCCCGGTGCCGTCCGCGCCGGTGGAGACCCGCCCGTTGAATATCGTAGTGATGGGTTCGGATTCCCGTGGCGACATCGAGGACGGGCGCAGCGATGTGCTGCTCGTCATGCATGTCAGCGCTGACCGGAAGAAGATATATCTGATTTCCTTCCCGCGCGACATGTACGTGTCGATACCCGGCCACGGCAAGAACAAGATCAACGCCGCTTACGCTTTTGGCGGGCCGGCGTTGACCGTCAAGACGTTGCAGAAACTCGTCGGGGTGGGCATGGATCACACCGTGGTGATCGATTTCGAGAATTTCGTGCAGATAACCAAGGTGATCGGCGGGGTGACCTTCAACAACCGCGTCGAATCCACCAACTTGGGCTATCACTTCCCGCAGGGCGAGGTCACCATGTCTGGTGACGAATTGCTGGCCTACGTGCGGCAGCGGCGCGGTCTGCCCGGTGGCGACTTGGGCCGGACCGAGCGGCATCGGACAGTGTTGCGGGCGGTGTTCCTCAAACTCGCCACCCCGGACACTTTGACGAATCCAGCCGCGATGCAGGCCGTCCTTGATGAAGTGGGCGGCTATTTCACCTTGGATTCCAAGCTCACCAATCCGGAGATTATTTCGATTGGGGCTTCGCTGCGGCTGTCCAAGGGCGCCGATATGATCGGTTTGCAGGCACCGGTCAGCGGCTATGGCCGGTCTCCGGCGAACGCCTCCATCGACATCGTTGACGAGAAGCAGATGGCCGATCTCGCCAAGGCGGTCCAGAACGACGACCTGGACGCCTACATCGAGAAATACGGCACCTCTCCCGGCCTGACTAAGAAGTGACCGGGGCCGGGCCGGTTGCCGAACAGGAGCCTACTGGCCTGGCTGGTCTTTGGCTGGCTTTCGGCATCGCTGCCTGTCCTCGTTGGACCCTCGTCGGGCCGGGTCAGGGCGCGAGGCGTTCTTTCTCCCAGCCGCCGCCGTCTATTAGGCGGTAACGCACCCGGTCGTGCAGCCGGGATTTCCGGCCCTGCCAGAATTCCCATAGTTCGGGGACGAGCCGGTAGCCGCCCCAATGCCCAGGACGGGGTGGGCGCAGCCCGTGCCTGGCGGAGGCTTTGGCGGCGTTGGCCAGCAGGACCGCCCGCGAAGAGATCACCTCACTCTGCGGGGAGGCCCAAGCGCCGATCCGCGAATCCAACGGGCGGGTGGCGAAGTAGGCGTCGGATTCAGCCTCATCTGTTTTCCCTACCAGGCCCTCCACCCGCACCACCCGCTCCAACTCGACCCAGTGGAATTGGAGGGCGGCATAGGGATTGGCAGCCAATTCCCGCCCTTTGCGCGAATCGTAATTAGTGTAGAAAACCAGTCCGCGAGCATCGGCGCCCTTCAACAACACCACCCTGGTAGCCGGACGTCCGCGCTGATCCACCGTAGCCAGCGTCATAGCGCTAGGCTCAGGCAACCCAGCCGCGATGGCGTCCCCCATCCATTTCTCGAAGACGGCTTGGGGACTGCCCGGCAGGGCGGCCTCGTCCAACTCTCCCAGCTCATAGCTCTTGCGCATAGCTCGCAAATCCATGCCGATGAGTCTAAACCTTCAGGCGTCCGGCAACGGCTAGAGCGTCCATGTCGGCATCCCCAGCCGCATGAAAATTTGAATCGGGGTTGGTGAAGATCGCTAGCTGGCCTGCTAGACTGCTGCCGCGTCCGCGAGCGTAGTTCATCGGTAGAACGGCAGCTTCCCAAGCTGCAGAGGCGGGTTCGATTCCCGTCGCTCGCTCCGATTGGCTTAACGGTGTATTTCGCGCCTTCAAGTCTTTGAGCAAGGCATCG
>JAIRXX010000341.1 GCA_031268065.1 Propionibacteriaceae bacterium | reverse complement strand
AGCGCCGCCCTGGCCTTGGCATTCGACGAGGACGTTGACCTGGACATCGCCACTGCCCTGGCGCGTGGCGTGGTGGTGCCAGCATTGTGGCCTTACGAGATAGCCAATGCTCTGACCATTGCTCAGCGCGGCGGACGGATCACCGCCGACCAGGCGACAGCGTTCATAGCTGTCCTAGAATCACTCGATATTGAGATTGCATCTGTCACCTTGGTGAAATTGTCAGCGCTGGTCTCAGCAGCGAAGCGCCACCAGCTAACCGCTTACGACGCTTCCTACCTGACCTTGGCACAGGACGGCGGGTTGGAGTTAGCTACTTTGGACCGTCGCTTGGCGAAGGCCGCTGAGGCGGCGGGCATCGAAGTCCTCGGGGCGCGGGATTGACGCTGAACCCCAACTACACACTCGGACGTTAAGAGCCGGGTTTGGGTTGGAAGATGGATTCGCCCACCGGGTCCGGGGGACAACCCATTAGCGGTGGCTCACTCTGGTCTGGCTGCGCACAGTGGTTGCTCAGTTTGGGCTTAGTTTCCGTAGGGCTGATATGGGGAGGTTGTGATCCTTGGCTATCCGTGCGGCGACCAGTCCTCCAGCCTGGTTTGCCGCCAGCAACCGGAGCACAGTCAGGCCGCGAGGGATCATGCTTACGACAGAGTTCGCGCAGATCGCGATAGGCAAGCCCTCGACACAAGAGTCCAGCCGACTAGCTCATTTCAAGCCCAACTCGTTGAAACGCGGAGCCCAACTCGTTGAAACGCGAGAAGGTTAACGCTAGTTTGGGCCCAATGGCCTGACTTCGCCCATACCTGGGGTTCCTTCAAACTTGGGGCTGAGCGGCAGATGCGTCTGAGACGGGTTGGCGGGGGCACTCGGAGCCGAGGTCTTGGGAGAACTACCATCGTCAAGAGAACTCGACCCTTCTGCCCAGATGAAACGCTCAACAATCACCGATACGGCGCCCACGCCCTGAATTGCGAAAAGTCTGGAGCCTGGAACTGGATGAGTTGGGAGCGGCAAAGGGCGCTGATGCTGGCGGACAGCATCGCCAACCTGGTGGCTGTGGAACCTGGTGGCTGTGGAAACGGTAACGTTCCGATTGCAACTGAGCGGTGAGGCGTATTTTGTGGTCCCAAAAATTGGTCTGAGCAACTACTCTGTCAGTTGATCTGAAGGAGATTGTTGATTTCGTCCGCCCTGGCGCTCTACCACCGCTGGCTGGCAGCCGCTTGGACGAAGAACCCTAAGCTCGGGCTGGGCATGATCGGTTCCAGCGTGGCGATAACCGTGTTGATCGGCTTCGCCGGACCGAGCGCGGTGGCGCTCAACCTCGGGCCGCGCGAATCCCTCTTGCCGCCGTGGTATCTACCGCTGCGTTACGCGAATTGGAACGAGTGGGTGGTTGCTGGGGCGCTTTGGCTGGGCATCAGCATGGGCGTGGCCGGATTGTGGGTGTGCTGGCGGGCAAACAAGGAGGGCTGGCACGCTCCGGGCTGGAAGCTTTTTGGCTTGGGCGCGGGACTGAGCACCGCAACCTGCTTGGTGCTCCCGATGACGTCGGCAGACGTGTTGATGTACGCGGCATACGGGCGGTTGCAGGCGATTGGGCAGAACCCCTACGACATCACTCCGGCGATGATCTTCAGGCAAGCCTTCGATCCGGTGCTGATCTACACTGAACGGCCCTGGCAGGACACCCCCAGCGTTTACGGCCCGGTTGCTTCGGCTTCGCAATGGCTCGCGGCCACGTTGGGCGGGCAGAACATGCACGATGTGGTGTTCTGGCTGCAGCTGATGGCGCTGCTGCCATTCCTGGTGATCGGGCTGGTCGCGCTGCGGATGACCAAGGCGGACCCGGTACGGCAGACCCGCGCGGTCTTGTTCACCGTGCTCAACCCGTTGCTGATCTGGGCGGTGCTCGCCGGTGCGCACAATGAGGCGCTCACCCTCGTCTTCGCGGTGCTGGGACTGATGTTCCTGCGGAGATACCCGCTGCTCGCCGGAATCGGCATCGGCCTGGCCGGTACGGTGAAAGTCTCGCTGGTCTTCTATGGCATAGCCATGCTCTGGGGCTATCGGCGCGACTGGCGCAAATTGCTGCTGCTCGGCGTCGGGGCGGCGATACCCCTCTTGCTCGCCTACGGCCTTTGGGCGCCCCAGGCGCTCCTGGCAGCGCAGCGCAACACCGGATACGTGTCCAACGGGTCATGGGCGGCGCCCGTGCTCTCCCTGCTTTCGTTGGTCTTCGGCCAGCCGAACGCGCACTGGTTCGTCACCCATGTGAGTTGGGTGCTAATGGCAGCGGTCGCCTGGATGCTCTCCCGGACGCTGCCTTGGAAGGCGGCCCCCGGAGTTGAGGACGGCCAGTGCCGGAATGATTCGCTGACCATCGCCGCCCGTACCGCTGTGATCCTCACCACCGCCTGGCTGCTCACCTCTCCCTACACGTTGAGCTGGTACGACTTGATCATCTGGGTGCCGCTGGGGATGCTGGCGTCCTCGAAGTTGGATTCGGTGCTGATGTGGCGCGGCACCTGGCTTTCTCTGGCCTACGTGACTGGGCGGGCCTACCAATTCAGCGACGAGATGCTCTTCACTTCTGCGGCGATCCGGGACGTGATCTGCGCGGGCGTCCAAATCGCCGTGGTGGCCGCCATCGTCATATGGTGGTGGCGCGACGGGCATGAGCTTCCCCCGTTGCGCGGCCTGCTGCAGCGCCGTCTCGTGAAACGGAGTTGAGGTCTGAATGGCCTAGCGCTCGCGCTGACTGAACTTTATGTGGAACATGGCGAGGCACAAGGTTTAGATGTATGTCTACTTCGGTGGTAACCTGGTGCCATGTCAACATTGATAATCCCGGAAAACACGATCAGCGTCGGCGCGCTCCGGCAGAATCCAGCCCCGATGGTCCACCAAGTCAGGCTTGGAGCTGAATATGTGCTCACTGACAGGGGCGTGCCGACGGCGCGGATCGTCCCATTTGCGCAGCACTGGATTCCCGCTTCCCAGGTGCGCGACGTGTTGAACACGCCCACTGATCCCACCTGGGCCGAGGACTTGTCTGCTGCTAGGTCCGCCGAAGCTGCTAAGGATCCGTGGGAGCGGTGAAGCGGGTAGTGCTGGACACCAGCGTCCTAGTCGGCGGCAGTTTCGACCTGGACGGCGAGTGCGAACTGGCCGTCCCCTGTCTTGCTTTCGCTGAACTCAGCTACGGAATTGGCCGGGCGGGCATCACGCCCAGGCAGAAAGCTGAGCGGAGCAAACGCCTCTCTGAGTTGCGGCGGCGCTTCCCGGTGGGCCTGCCTTTCGATGATGATGCCGCCGCCAGCTACGGGATCATCACTGAGTTGGTCGAGCATTCGGGTCGGCAGGCACGTGGACGTGCCATCGACTTGATGATCGCGGCTGTTGCCCACGCGAATAACGCCGCACTCGCCACTCTCAATCCCAAAGATGTCGCTCCGCTCGAAACCATCATTGAAATCATCGTCCCAGAGGTTTCGCCCTGACCTATTTTGACCCTGACGCACCAAGTCGTTCAGGTTTCTGGCAAGTGGTGCTTTCCAATCAGCCGTGGATGGTCGCCGCGCTAGAGGAGAACGTCAGAGTGGTGGACGTGGCGTCGAACGGCTAATCCATCACCCGGCTCGCCAGGCGTATGCTGGTCCGGTGCTTGGATATCTAGGACCACGCGGAACGTTCACCCAGCAGGCGCTGTTGACCTTCTACACCGGGGAGGCCGTTGGCTACGACACAGTGCTGCGGGCGCTGGACGCGGTGCGTACTGGCGAGGTGGAAGCGGCCCTGGTGCCGATAGAGAATTCGGTCGAGGGCGGTGTTACCACGACTTTGGACAGCTTGGCTTCGGGCAAGCCGCTGATGATCATCCGGGAAGCTGTCTTGCCGGTCCATTTCAATCTCTGCGGAAGGCCGGGGGCGAAGATCGAGCAGGTGCGGCGGGTGTTGTCCCATCCGCACGCCATCGCCCAAGTGCGGGAATGGCTGGCGGCCAACCTGAGCCACGCGAGTGTGACCGAGGGCGGTTCCACGGCGGCTGCCGCCAAAGAAGTGTCCGACCCAACCTCGAAATACGACGCGGCGATCTGCGCGAGGGTAGCCCAAGACAATTACGGGCTGGTGCCGCTGGCCGAGAACATAGCCGACAACTCCGCTGCGGTGACCCGTTTCGTGCTCGTCTCGAAGCCAGTGTCGCCGCCGCCGCCCACCGGCGCAGACAAGACGACCCTGGTGGCGTTCATGCGCGCCGACCGCCCCGGAGCGCTGTTGGAAATCTTGGAGCAGTTTTCCGGGCGCGGGGTGAACCTGTGCCGGATCGAGTCGCGCCCCACCAAGACCGGGCTGGGCAATTACTGCTTCTCCATCGATTTGGAGGGCCACATGCGCGATCCGCGGGTAGCTGAGGCGATGCTCGGCCTGCGCCGGGTCTGCGCGGATGTGGTCTTCCTCGGCTCGTACGCCCGCGCTGACGGCGTGGCTCCCAGCGTCGGCCCAGGCTTCACCGATGCCGAATTCGCTGAGGCCAGGCAGTGGTACACCGCGCTGATCAATCCAAGCGACGATTGAGCGGTAGGCTTTATCTCCGTGATTGATCCGAAGTTGCTGCGCACCGATCCTGAGGCAATTCGCCGTTCCCAAAGCGCCCGAGGCGAGTCCGTTGAGTTGGTGGACGAGCTAGTCGCCGCCGATGAGGCCCGTCGGTCGTCCATCGCCGCCTACGAGGCGCTGCGTGCCGAACAAAAGGGCATGGGCAAGCAGGTTGCCAAGGCCCAAGGCGAGCAGAAAGCCGAATTGCTGGCCCGGACGAAGCAGTTGGCCGCCGATGTGAAAGCGGCCCAGGCGGCGAGCGACGAGGCGGAGGCCCGTTTCGACGCCTTGATGAAGACGCTTCCCAACCTGGTATTTCCCGATGTCCCGCTGGGCGGGGAAGACGATTTCAAGGTGCTGGAGACCATCGGGACGCCCAGGGACTTCGCAGCTGAGGGATTCGCCCCCAAAGACCATCTTGAACTCGGGGAGGCCCTTGGCGCCATCGACATGGACCGGGGGGCGAAGGTTTCCGGCGCCCGTTTCTATTTCCTCACCGGGATTGGCGCCCGGCTTGAGTTTGCCCTGGTGAATCTGGCGATGGCCAAAGCCCTCGACTGGGGTTTCACCCCGGTCCTGCCCCCGGCGTTGGTGAAGCCTTCAGCGATGGAGGGGACCGGTTTTCTGGGCCAGGCAGCCCAAGACGTCTACTACTTGCCCGCCGATGACCTCTATCTGGTGGGCACCTCCGAAGTCGCCCTGGCGGCGTACCACTCCCAGGAAATTCTGGAGGCGGCCACGCTGCCCAGGCATTACGCCGGTTATAGCCCCTGCTTCCGCCGGGAAGCTGGCTCCTACGGCAGGGACACCCGGGGCATCTTCCGGGTGCATTGGTTCGACAAGGTGGAGCTGTTCACCTACTGTGCGCCGGAGCATGCGCACGCCGAGCACCAGCGGCTGCTTGGCTTCGAGAAGGATTTCATCGCTTCGTTGGAATTGCCCTTCCAAGTGCTTGAAGTCGCCTCCGGTGATCTTGGCATGAGCGCCGCGCGGAAGTACGACTGTTACGGCTGGGTGCCCAGCCAGGGCAAATACCGTGAGATCACCTCGACGTCTAATTGCACTGAATTCCAGGCCCGCCGTCTGGGAATACGGATGCGCGAGGGCGGCGAAGTCCGTTCGCTGGCCACGCTGAATGGCACCCTATGCGCGATGACCCGGATGATCATCATGCTGCTGGAGAACCATCAGCGCCCAGACGGCTCCATCTACGTACCCGAAGTTTTGCGCCGCTTCCTCGGCATGGACGAGATCAAGGCCTGAACGCCTGCGCGTTGTCGCGTATGGCCGCTCGGATCAGCCCAGCGCGGCGGCATATTCGGCGAATAGCTCCTTGCGGGCTAGGACGGCTGTAAGAGTTCCTACTCTGCTGCCCCGGCGAAAGACGAATCAGTGGGGTAGGAATCAGATGCGGCGGCGAAAATATAACCGGAATTAGGGATGGCTGCGGCTTTGACTGAACTGGTGCCGACGTCCATCCCAGTCACCGTTTTGGTGGTCAAGATTTAACTGCTCCGCGAACACGGTCGGCAATCTGTTCTCCAGCCTAGCCATGTGCCTGGAGCAGGCTGGCTGCTGTTCCATAACGTCCGAACTGGTCGTGGACGCCTGCGCGCAAGACCGGTTTGTACACGGCTCCAGGTCGCCTCGGACCCGGCGTGGGCGTCGGGAGTGATGGGCGAGCCGTTCGGCTTGTTTGTTGGTGAGCATGCCTTCGCCTGACTCCGCACCAGGAACGGCAATCCCCCCAGTGCCAGCCGCCGCCAACAACCGCCAAGCCCAACTCGTCAAGATGGCAGAACCTGGTCAGGCCATGTGCAGCGAAGACAACACCAAACATGTCGGGGACTTTTCACCCGAAGGCATAGGAACCTCCATTATCGGAAGACACCGAAATCTACCCTCGCACCGACACTTCTAAACCAGCCACACCCTCAACTGTGAGGAACCAGTAAGAGTGCCCACCGGCTCGGCATCAGGATGCGCTCCGACGGTAAGGTCCGTTCGCTGGGACTATCCCATAAACGGTGGGTTGGAGGTCCGGCTTTACTTGCCAGGCGTGTCCTGGCGGGAAGGCAGGACTTATGTCCACCATGATCGTTGATGTGGATCAGCGACAGCAAGAGGCGTTCGCCCGGCAGCTCGTGGAGCAGGCCCGCGGCGAGGGCGTGAGCCTGGTCGGCCCGGACGGGTTGTTGACCGGGTTGACAAAGACGGTCATCGAGACCGCCCTGGAGGCCGAGATGGACGAGCACCTGGGTTATCCCAGGCGCGACCACTCGGGTTTGAGGCAGACCGGCAACGAGCGCAACGGGAGCCGGTCGAAGACCGTCACGACCGAGATCGGGCCGGTGGGGATCGGTGTTCCCAGGGACCGGGACGGCACGTTCGAGCCGGTGATCGTCGCGAAACGGCAACGCCGGTTGAACGGCGTGGACCAGATGGTGT
>JAIRXX010000335.1 GCA_031268065.1 Propionibacteriaceae bacterium | reverse complement strand
CTCTGAGTCATAGTACGCCCTAGCTCCGCATCGCTGTCAGCGGCGAGGTCTTAGCCGCCTGGCGTGCGGGAATAATCCCACCGACGAGGGAAGCGGCGATCCCGGCGAAAATCACGCCTGGGGGCAATTCTTTGGCGACAATAAGCTGCCAGCCCTGGATGGCGGCCCAGCACATGGCGGTGAGAATCCCCAGGGCGCAGCCGATAATGGCCGCAATCGATCCGGCGATGCCAGATTCCACCAGGATGAGATTTCGTATTCTTCCAGACGACCAACCCATAGCCGATCTCAGCCCAAGCTCGCGGGAACGCTGATTCACAGTCATGTTCATGGTGTTGGCGACAGCGACCATGCCCACGAAACCCACGAACGCGCCCAAGGCGAGGCCGATCATTCGCAGGTCGGCGGCCACATTGCCCATCAGCAATTCGCCGTCTGGGGGAGTGACGTCCACTATGCCCAGCTTTTCAAACGGGTCCAGCCTCGGTGTCACATAGCCAGCTACTGCGGCGGCGGCACCCGGCCTAACACTGGCGACCACCCGAATGGTCCTGCCAGCCGGAGCGATCCTTTGCGCCGTCGCCCGCGAAACCACAACGCTCGTCTTCAGATAGCCGAAGCCCGCATCGGCGTTGATGACGCCCGCGACCGAGTAGACCTGTGAATTCACCACGATGGTTTCCGGACTGCCTGGACGCAGCCCCAAGCGTTCGCCAAGGTCAGCGCCGACCCAGGCCAACTTCCGGTCCAACCCGAGCGACTGGGGGGCCATGCCGGTCACCCGCGTGTCGGCGGCGGCCAGGCCCCCGGCGTCTGCCACCACCAGCGGGACGCCGCTAACCGCCGAATACTGGTTTGCCGCCACCGCGACGTTGTCCAACCAGATTGACAGTTCTCCGGCAGCACCCACCGGCTCCAAACCGGCAATGGAGGCGAGCGCCTCGCTATCGAAGCCGTCATCGGGCGGGTAATCGGCTTGGAGCACTATCGCCGGGGACCGCTGCATGTCGAAGCGCCGGTCAATCTGCACCTGTTGTGTGTCAGCGATGAGCACCGCCGCAGTGGCGCTCGCCACGCCTAGCACAATGCCGGCCACCATTCCCACGGTGCGCACCGGCTTGGCGGTCAGCGAGAGCGCCGCGTCTTGGAGCACGGACCTTGCCGCGTTCCACAGCTGTCGGCGGCTCATTCGATTCTCCCGTCAACGATGGTCACCAGTTGCCGCGCCCTGCTGGCCGCCTTGGTGTCGTGTGTGACCATGAGCAAGGTGGTGTCGAGGCTGAAAAGCAAATCCAAAATGGCATTCCCGCTCGCCTGATCCAAAGCGCCGGTAGGCTCATCCGCGATCATCAAATCCGGCTGCTTGACCAACGCCCGTGCCACGGCGACCCGCTGGCGTTCCCCACCGGAGAGCAACGCCGCCGAGCGGTCAGCCACGCCGCCCAAACCCACCTGCTCCAACACAGCCCGCGAACGCCGCTCGACTTCATCCGGTTCCGTCCGGGAGTCGGGGACGCCCAGGGCCACATTCCGCCAAGCAGAGCGCTCGTCAATCAGGTGGGCGTTCTGAAAAACGAACCCGATATGGTCTCTCCGGAAAGCGGCCCGTTGGTCAGCGTCGATATCATTGACCGGGTTGCCTTGGAACAGGTACTTCCCTTCGCTGGGGGGCTGCAACGCTCCGATGATCGAGGCCAGCGTAGTCTTCCCAGCGCCAGAGGGGCCGACGACGGCCACCGACGAGCCAGCCTGAATCTCCAAATCCAGAGGATGCAGAATCCTGGTGCGCACCGGGGCCGACACCTCAAGGCCAACCCCATCCAACTTCACAAGGCACATGGCTAACCGCCACCGCGCAAAGCGACCGAATCGCCCTCGGACACCTGGTCGCCAGTGATCTCGACCCAACCGCCTGCGGCTACGCCGACCGTCACCTTCACGCTGGTGCTCTGATCCGCCACCACGACTCGTACTTCAAAGCCGCCATCCGGAGCAGAGAAGACCGCGCCTGCCGGAACAGTCAAAACCGGGCCGTCGCTCACCTCGCCGACGACGATGACTGCCGCCTCGTTCTCGCCAGCTTCAGCGGTTGGCAGCGACACCTTCGCCGTGACCACTCCGGTCTCTCCGTCAGCAGACAAGCCGACAACATTCGCCTTCATCGATTCCCCATCAACTTTGGCTTCCAGCACATCACCGACGTTGACCTGGCTTACGCCAAAAAGCTCACACGCCCAATCACCAGCGCCGCTGGCTGCGGAGACCAACGCGGTGTCCTTGCCGACCACATCGCCTACGCTGACCAGCACCTGGGCGACCCGGCTGCCCTTGGGGACACCCCAGGCTGCGTCCAAGACAAATTTCTCCGGGCTTCCCAAACCAGCGCTGCGGTAGATGCCGCGCAAAGCCCCAAGGGTGTCCGCGCCGAACACGCTGTCCGCCTTGGCCAACCGTTTCGCAGCGACCAAACCCGACTCAAGAGCCTTCACGTCCGCTCCCCGGTCCCCGACTTTCAAGTCTCGGTAAAACGGCAGCGTCGTGGTGAAGGCAATCAGCGGACGCCCCGACACCGACCCCACCACAGTGCCCGAATTCAGCGCATCGCCAGCGGCCACCTTCAGCGCGGTGACGACGCGGGAGCGGAACTTCCCCGCCGACACCGGGGCCAGTGCCTCCACGACCGTGGACGAGAACGAGCACTGCACCTCAGTCTTATCCGCCAACTCCTGCCGCACGACCACGGCAGTCGGAATCGGCAACACCGGAACGGCCCGTTCCTGGGCCGCCTGCTGCGGACTCAGCGTACACAAAACCGTCCCGCCGATGCCCACCAGGCAGCCCGCTGTGGCGACACCTACAAGCCGGATCAGCCGCCTACTAGATTTCGCACTGCTCACGGTACATACCCAGCGTCAGAAAGCTCCAGCGCAAACTTGGTCAACAACTCACGGTTCTTCTCGATGAACGCAGGCCGCAACTCCAACAACCTCTCCCTGAAAACAGTTTCATATTCCGAAGTACACTCCACATAAATATCTGAATGTCGATCTATGAACGCCTCTACTTCTTTATGGTCATCAGTGTCTAGACTCGACGCGGCAAAGTCGACAGAATTCATATACCTGGCAGCTGGTTCATCATCATCCACCTTCAGACCTGATTTCTCACGCAAACAAATTGCCTGGCGTTTCAACACTTGGGCGAGGTCATTGCTGTGATATTCTTCACGGACAATGTCTTCCCAAGCAAAGTCAAGCTTCATCCAATCTTCAAAAGACGGCAGGCTCCGAAGCAGGCATTCGTCTCCAGAACCATTACGAACACCCTTTGGCTTTTCCCCATGCTCCACTAAACCTTTATCGGCGATAAGTTTCAAATATGGAAACACCGCCTGATCGAACCGATCCCCGGTGTAGTCAAGATTCTCAAACGGCTCACCCCCACAATCCACAGCCCGAATCGATGCGCCGGCCCGCAAGACCCGCATCGCCCGTATCATCGACTCACCCGGCACGAACAGCGCACCATCAATCGCATCGGACAAAATCTGAGGGTCAACCACTCCAGACGGATCGACTTCCGAAACCTGACCAGCACCCGGCGAAGTAACCGGCCCCGTCTCCGGGGAAGCCACACACCCGCCCAGTGCAAAACACCCAACAAATACCGCCAATCCAACCTGGCGGGCTACCCCAGCAACCAAACTCATAATATAATCACTTTCAGCATCTCAACCTCTTCACGGACAAACTGAATCGGACCCCAACCCGCTTTCGCACCGCTCACGGCACATACCCAGCGTCAGAAAGTTCCTGCGCAAACTTGGTCAACACCTCACGATTCTTCTCGATGAACGCAGGCCGCAACTCCAACAACCTCGCTTTGAAAACAATCTCGTACTCCGAAGTGCAGTTCACATAAATATTTGTCTGTTTATTTAGGAACACTTGCCAGTCTTTTTCATTCTTTATATTTGGCCCCGATGCTTCATAGTCGACGGACCCCAAATACCTGCCAGCGGGATCATTATCATCCACTCGCAACCCAGACTTCTCACGCAAACAGACGGCCTGGCGTTTCAATACTGGAACTAGGTCATTACTGGAATATTTTTCACGGACCACGTCGTTCCATGTGAAATACAAATCACGCCAATCCTGATAAGACGGCAGACTCCTCTGCAGACATTCATCCTCCGAACCATTGCGGATTCCCTTCGGCTTTTCACCACTTTCCACCAAGCCTTTCTCAGCGATAAGTTTCAAATATGGAAACATCGCCTGGTCAAAACGATCACCGGTGTAGTCAAGATTCTCAAACGGTTCGCCTCCACAATCCACCGCCCGAATCGAGGCACTTGCCCGCAAGACCCGCATCGCCCGCAACATCGACTCACCCGGCACGAACAATGCACCGTCAATCACATCAGACAGAATCTGAGGGTCAACCACTCCAACTGGATCGACTTCCGCCGCCTGACCAGCACCCGGCGAAGCAACCGGCCCCGTCTCCGGAGCAGCCACACACCCACCCAATGCCAAACACCCAACAAACACAAATACCGCCAATCCAACCTGG
>JAIRXX010000315.1 GCA_031268065.1 Propionibacteriaceae bacterium | reverse complement strand
GAATGGGTGGGAGGTGACCCGGCTTCCCGGCGAGTTGGACACTCCGGCCACCGATGCGTCCGGGGTTTTGGCGCTGGCCGAGCTTATCCGGCGTGCCGGACTTGGCGAGGTCGCCGCTAATGCCGACCCCCCGGTCTCCCGGCGCAAAGGGCACTTGGCAGTGCTCGCTGATCCGAATTGAGTTGGAGTTAAGATGCTCGATCCGTTGATTTTCAAATCCAACGACATCCGCGGAGTGGCCTCAGGTCCGGACCAGCAGTGGGACAGCGCGGGAGCCAGGGCGCTGGGACGTGCCTACGTGGCGGTTTTCGGGCTGGCGGGGGAGACTTTCGTCATCGGCAGGGACGCCCGTCATTTCGGGGCTGAATACAGCCAGGCTTTCATTGAAGCCGCCGCCGCCAGCGGCGCGAATGTCATCGACGTCGGCCTGGCCAGCACCGACGAGCTGTGGTTCGCCTCCGGGATGCTGGGCCTGCCGGGGGTGCAATTCACCGCGTCGCACAATCCGGCTGAGTACAACGGGGTGAAGTTCTGCCTGCCGGGAGCCGCCCCGATCAGCGCCGAATTGCTCAAAGCCGTGGCCGAAGCCGCCAAAGCCGAGGCTGCCACCGCTGAAGCCGCGCCCGCGCCCCAGGCTGCGCCGGGCAAGATCACCGCCCGCGACATCCTCGGCGACTACGTGGATTATCTGCACTCGCTGGTCGACTTGGCCGATTTGCCGAAGCTGCGCGTTGTCGTTGACGCCGGGAACGGGATGGCAGGGCTTACCGCCCCCAAGGCGTTGTCCGGGCTGGGTGTCGAAGTGATTGGGCTGTATCTGGATTTGGACCCGGATTTTCCCAACCACCCGCCCAATCCGCTGGAGCCGGCCAACCTCGTTGACGCCCGGCGTGCGGTGGTGGAGCAAGCCGCCGATCTGGGATTGGTCTTCGATGGGGACGCGGATCGCTGCTTCTTCATTGACGAGCGCGGGGAGGTTGTCGATCCCGCGGTGATCATCGCCGTTGTCGCCCGCGCGGCGTTGGCCAGGGAGCCAGGGGCCAGCATCGTCGTCAACACCATCACCTCGCAGTCGGTGGCGCAGGTGGTGGCCGCAGCAGGTGGGCAGCTGGTGGTCAGCCCAGTTGGCCACACCCAGATCAAGGCTCGGATGGCCGAACACGGGGCGGTCTTCGGCGGAGAACATTCGGCGCATTACTATTTCCGCGATTTCTGGGGGGCCGACACCGGCCTGTTGGCGGCGCTGACCGTGCTGTCGCTGCTCGGCAAAACCAAAAGCACCATGTCGGCGGTTGGGCAGGGTCTGCCCCACTATGCCAACTCCGGCGAGATCAACACCAAGGTGGCTGATCCGAAGGCGGTGTTGGACCTGGTGGCGGAGAGTTTCGCCGGACTCGCGGAGCCGAGTTGGCCCGATGGCCTGCTCATCCGGGGGGAAGACTGGTGGGTGAGCGTGCGCGAGTCGAATACCGAGCCGCTGCTGCGACTCAATGTGGAAGCTAAGACGCAGGAGTCTATGATCGAATTGCGTGATCGCGCCCTAGCTGCGATCCGGAAGGGGGATTGATGAGCGAATTGCCCGCTGAGCTGTTGGACATCTTGGTCTGCCCGGTCTGCCACGGGCCGCTGGCCTGGGACTACGAGTCCTCCGAATTGATCTGCGTTTCGGTAAATTGCTCGCTGGCCTACCCGGTGCGCCAGGGCATCCCGGTGCTGTTGGTGGACGAGGCGCGCAAGGCGAAATAAATGACCGACTTCGACGACGCCAGCTTGGAGGACGCCGCCGTCGTCCGGGCGGCTGACCACCTCTTGCGGCCTATCGCGGAGGCGGGCGCCAGGCTGCGCCGGGAAAAGCTCAAAGTTGCGGAACAGTTGGACGCGCTGTCGCCAGAGCCGATGCCCCGCGCGATCATCGCTTTCGGCCCCGAATCGAGACTGCTCCGCGCCGTTCTTGAACCCACCTGCCCGGTGCCCTTCGTGGCTTGGCCGAGGTTGGGCCTGCCCACTTGGGTCGGCCCGCTCGACTTGGTGGTGGCGATGGGCGCGACCAATCCGGTGTCGCTGGCCGCCGCCAGTGAAGCCGTCCGCAGAGGGGCGCGGCTCTTGGCAGCTTGCCCTCCCGCATCGGAATTGGCCAAGGTGTCGGCGGCGCGGGCTACGACGCTGCTGCCGATCAGCGCCGAGGCGCTGACCTGCGCCGTTTTAGTGTTGGACGGGTTGCGCCGGTTGGGTGTGGGGCAGCAGATCGACATTGAGGCAGTCGCGGACGCGATGGATTTGGCGGCCAGCGAATGCTCGGCGCTGCGCGACAGCTCGTCCAATCCGGCCAAGCGGATAGCGCTGGAATTGGCCGAGGCGCAGCCCTTGGTCTGGGGAGGTTCCATCCTGGCCGCGCGGGCCTCGCGGCGGATCGCCGAGGCGCTGCGGGCCGCGTGCGGGCAGGTGGTCTTGGCCGCCGACGCCGGGGCGCTGTTGCCGCTGTTGGGCGCGGTGCCGCCCCGCGACGTCTTCGCGGACCCATTTGAACAGACCCAGGAATGCCGCCCGGGCCTGGTCGTGCTCGACGACGGCCTGGGCGATGAATTGGCTCAGGCGGAACAGCGGTCGTTGGCAGATCAGGCCATGAGCCGGGGAGTGCTGGTTTCCCGAATCGAGTGTTCGGCAGGTGATCGGGTCACCCGTTATGTGACGCTGCTGCACCACGGCCTCTTTGCCGCCGCGTACCTGCAGATTGGTTGTGGACGCCAAGCTGGCTATCCTTAGCCCTTGTGGAATACCAGGTGGCAGATTTGTCGCTGGCCGGATTTGGCCGCGCGGAAATAACCCTTGCCGAGCACGAGATGCCCGGCCTGATGTCGATTTTGGAGCAATACCGGGACGCTCAGCCGTTGCGCGGTGCGCGGATAGCCGGTTCGCTGCATATGACTGTGCAGACCGCCGTGCTGATCGAGACGCTGGTCGCCCTAGGCGCAGAGGTGCGTTGGGCTTCCTGCAATATCTTCTCCCCCCAGGACCACGCCGCCGCCGCAGTGGTCGTCGGGCGTGATGGAACCGTGGATGATCCCAAAGGCGTGCCGGTCTTCGCCTGGAAATCCGAGACGCTGGCCGAATACTGGAAATGCGCCGAGCGCATCTTCGACTTCGGGGCTGGCCGCTACCCAAACCTCATCTTGGACGACGGGGGAGACGCCACGCTGCTGGTCCACAAAGGCGCCGAATACGCCCAGGCTGGCGCTGTCCCGGCGCCGGCTGGCGACGACTCAGCCGAATGGCTGGCCTTCCTTGAGCTGCTGCGTGGCTCCAGCCTTGATTGGCCAGCGATCGCCGCTTCCATCATCGGGGTGACTGAGGAGACCACGACTGGTGTGCATCGGCTGGGTGAATTGGCCGCTGAACGCAACCTGCTGTTCCCGGCGATCAACGTCAACGACTCGGTGACCAAATCCAAATTCGACAACAGATACGGCATCCGGCATTCCGTGATCGACGGGTTGAACCGGGCCACCGACGTGCTCATCGGCGGGAAGGTCGCCGTGGTTTGCGGGTATGGCGACGTGGGCAAGGGCGCTGCCGCCGCGCTGTCGGGCCAAGGCGCGCGGGTGCTGGTAACCGAGGTAGACCCGATCTGCGCCCTGCAGGCGGCGATGGACGGCTACC
>JAIRXX010000305.1 GCA_031268065.1 Propionibacteriaceae bacterium | reverse complement strand
AGCTGGGGAGCAGCCGCCTTGATGGTCGTGCTCGGATTCGGACTGGGCACGCCGCAGCCGCTCACCATGTCCTGGGTGGTGGAATTGACCGATCCATCCCGGCACGGCACCGCGCTGGGATTGCGGCTCACCGCGAACAACCTGGCCCAACTCACCTTCCCGCTGATCATCAGCACTTTGGCCGGTCCCTTCGGCGTGCTCGGCGTCTTCTGGACGACCGGAGCCCTGGTTGGCCTCTCCACCTTGTTGGTGGCCGGGTCGGGGCCAAAGCCAAAGCCGGACAACCCCGTCGGTTGACGTGTATGCAGAATCCCGCCCGTCTGACACAGCAAGGGCGATGACCCGGATGTCCGCTATCACGCCTGCCGAGCCGCAGGACACATTTTTGAGTCCATAAATGCCGAGCGTCACATTGCATAAGTTGGACACGTTACATTTGGCTTAAATGACACCCCGGAAAGTTGGGCCGAGTGCAGATTCCCAGAAGACTCACGCTGTCAGGCGACGCGCTGAAGTTGATAGCAATCATCGCCATGACCATCGACCACTTGGCGTGGCTGCTGTTCCCCGGCTACCCATTGGACATAGCACCAGTCAGCATGCACATCATCGGTCGGCTCACTGCCCCGATCATGATGTATTTCATCGCTGAGGGCTACCACCGCACCCATAACAGAAAGAGATATCTGGCCCGACTGCTCATCTTCGCCCTAATATCCCATATCCCGTACACGATGATGTTTCCGCGATTCACGGTGATCCCCGGCATCCCCACCACTAGCGTTCTGTGGCCGTTGGCCCTCGGCCTCCTCGCGCTCATGATCGATCACCAAGACGTTCTGCCCAACAGCAAAAGATGGCAGCGCACGGTGCTGATCTGCGCCTGCTTCGCAGCCGCGCTGCCATCCGATTGGAGCGTGCCAGCCGCACTTTCAGTCTTCTTCATGGGTCAAGCGCACGGCAACTTCAAGCGTCAGATGAGGGACATGTTGTTGCCCATCGCGACCTACATCGCCGTATATGCTCTGTTATTCGACCCAATGTACGCCGCCATCCACATCTTTGTTGTCTTAGCCGTCCCGCTGCTTGCGGTTTACAACGGCGAACGGGGAACGAAGCACGCCAAAGTGATGAAATGGCTGTTCTATGTGTATTATCCCGCGCATCTGCTCGTGCTAGGTCTGATCCGAATCTTCGTCATCGCCTGAGAATCCCAGCCGGATTACGCCCGCCTCTTGAGCGGCCCCGCTGCCCGGGCCACGCCCGTCCTTCTTGACAAGCGGTTAAGAGCTGCACTAGTTTCCGCTTGCAGGCTGGACCGCATACCCCCAAGGCCATTCCCTTCCAGGCGATAGCCGCGCTTTGGCGTTTTCAGTCTTTGGACCCGCTCGAAGGAGGGCGATGATGGCAGCGGCGGACAGCGCCAAGGCGAACAGATTCCACCAGTTCATTGACTTAATCTCAGAGATTTTCAGTCCGATCTTGTGGACTATGGCCGGACTCGGCCTTTTCAAAGCGCTGCTCGCCCTGGTGATAGCCTTCGGCTGGCTCGATACGCAGTCGCAGACCTACATCATCCTCGACGCCGCCTCCGACGGGATGTTCACCTTCCTGCCCATCTTCCTGGCCTACTCGGCGGCGAAACGCTTCCAGGCCAACCCTTTCACCGCTGTCGCCATCGCAACGGCGCTGCTTGATCCCGCCGTCATCGCGCTCAACGACGCCCCTTCCGTCGATTTCTTCGGCATCCCAGTCGTGATGACGTCCTACACCGGCTCGGTCGTCCCGATCATCGTGGCGGTGTGGATGCAATCTTTGCTGGAGCGTTGGCTGAAGCGGATTCTCCCCTCCATAGTCAGCAACTTCACCGTGCCGCTGCTCGCCGCGCTGGTCATGGTGCCGCTGACCCTGATCGCCGTCGGACCGGTTCTCACCTACGCTGGGCAGGGCATCTCTTGGGCGATACGTTGGCTGTTCGACACCGCGCCCTGGCTGGGTGGCGCTCTGCTCGGCGGGTCATACCAGGCGATGGTGGTCCTCGGCCTGCACTGGGGCTTGGTCCCCTTCGTGCTGAGCGATATCGCAACCCAAGGGTCGTCGGTGATGATGGGTGCCTTCCCGTCCGCCGCGATGGCCCAAGCCGCCGCGGCCGCAGCCGTCGCCTTGCGCAGCCGCAATTCCAGGATCAAGCAAACCGGTGCGTCAGCGGCGGTGACCGGGCTGCTGGCCGGGGTGACCGAACCTGCCATTTACGGGGTCAACCTGCCGCTGAAACGGCCCTTTTACTTCGCCCTGATCGGCGGGGCGGTCGGTGGAGCCATCGCCGCCTCGGGCGGATCGGCAGCCACCGCCTACACCTTTGCCTCGCTGATCACGCTGCCGGTATTCCTCCAGGTGGGTAATTTCACCCTCCAACTCATCGGCGTCGCCGCAGCCTGCGCCATCGCCTTCACCTTGACCCTCGTCATCGGTTTCAACGACCCCGTCGACTCCAGCCCGCCGACGGCTACGACGACACCGGCAACCGAGCCTCACCCGGAAGATGGCTGAGAGGTTGCCTCACCGCTAGGACGTTTCCGCTAATACGGGTGCCGGTGGGACTCCCCCGCCCGACGAGTCCAGCCTTCGCTACAGCACCTTCCAGCTAGACGGCATGGATGGCTCCAGTCCATGAAGATATTGCCGACGCGGTGTCGGCGCTCCCGGTCCCCTAGCCCCATAAAAGGCGTGGTGGCGGGCAGAGACTCCCCGGCGAGGAAACAGGAAGTCCTGCGGCGAGGCTTGAAATTCACGACACACTCGAACAAGTGTTTGATTTCATCTCCGCCAGGTAATAGCGTAGGGGCATGGCAATCAGACGAACGCTGCGGCAGCCGCAAACCAGGCCCGGACGCCCGAGCAAAGAGACGCTGGCCCGCTCGCTGGGCGAACAAGTCTCCAGCATCCCCGACGCCAACGAGGACTCCGACGGCCTGAGCTTCCGGCAGCGCAAGATGCTGCTGGGCATCAAAGAGTCGATGGAGACTCGCGGCTATCCGCCCAGCATCCGCGAGATCGCCGCCTTCGGCGGCCTGGCATCCCCGTCCAGCGCCTCCTACCAGCTCAAGCTGATGGAGCAGAAGGGTTACATCACCCGCGATCCGCACCGCCCCCGCGCTTTGGTCGTCCATCTCCCGGCGTCGATGGAGACCGAACCCGCCCCCGGCTCTCCGGGATCGGTCGCCGTTCCAGTCCTGGGACAGATCGCCGCCGGCGGCCCAATCCTGGCAGAAGAGCGGGTGGAGGACGTCTTCACCCTGCCCAAACAACTCGTCGGCGAAGGCACCCTCTTCCTGCTCAA
>JAIRXX010000266.1 GCA_031268065.1 Propionibacteriaceae bacterium | reverse complement strand
ATGAAGGAGTCTCCAGCGCCGACGGTATCCGCGACAGTCACACTCGGGTCTGGCCGCTGCCGCAATTCCAACCCGGAACGGGTCAGCGCGATTGAACCGGCAGCCCCCATCGTCAGAATCACCATCGCCGGACCCAGTTTCGTCCAGGCCGCCGCAGTGTCCTTGGGTTCCGCGCCTGGGTAAAGCCAGGCCAAATCCTCATTCGAGACCTTCACCACATCGGCCAACGCGACCAGACGCGCTATCGCCGGGCGAATCGCGTCGGGGACGCCCATGATGTCCGGGCGGACATTCGGGTCGTAAGTGATGGTGGCGCTGCGGGAGGTGGCGGCCAAGATCGCGGCGACGTCATCCGCGCCGGGGGCGATCACCGCGCCGTTGGAGCCGGTATGCACGACCAACGGCTCAATGCCTTCTGGCAGCGGCACCACCTTCCAGAGCAGGTCGAAGACGTATTCCGCGTGCCCGGAATCATCGATCCGCGCCAGCGCAGTCGATGTTCGCGGTGCCGCTTGCGAACCGGGTACCAGCTCCACGCCTGATTCACGGCAGTGGCGGACGATGGTGTCCCCGCGATCATCCGCGCCCAGCCAAGTGGCGAGCACGGTCGGGTGGCCGAGCCGTCCCAGGCCAATGGCCACATTCAGCGGACTGCCCCCGGGATATTCGGCGCGGGGCTGTCCGGCACGCTCAGCGATGTCGATGAGCGCTTCGCCGATGGCAATGGCTTTGGATCTGGTCATTTTGCTGCCTCCCTGGATGTCATCTGCCGGATATTCCGACTGCGGCCAACTCGGCCGGGCGGATTTCACCAGAGCCTCGGCGCAGCAGCGCGGCGGGCACGATGATCCTGGCGGTGGGTAGGTCGGGATTCTCCAAACGGTTGAACACCCGTTCCACGGCTATCGCGCCGATGGTGTGCGGGTCTTGGGTGACGACGGTCAACGGCGGGTCGATGGTGTCGGCCAGCGGCAAGTCGTCAAAGCTGACCAGGGCTATCTTGTGCTGCAGGTTGCGGGCGTGCAGCGCCCGAATCACTCCGAGGGTGACGACGTTCTGCGCGGAGAAAATCGCCGTGGGCGGGTTGTCGGAGGCGATCATCCGCAGCGCGGCCTCAAAGCCGAGCTGTTCGCCGTGCAGGTCCAAGGTGACCAGCGCCGAATCGACCTCCAAGCCGGCGGCGGCCATCGCCTCTAGGTAGCCCTCGATGCGCGAGCGCACTGAGGATAGGTGGGAGAGGTCGCCGAAGATGGCGATGCGCCGATGGCCGTGGTCGATCAAGTTTTCCACGGCGAGCCGGGCCGCCTGCCGGTGGTCGGTGAGCACGCAGTCGGCCTCCACGCCGACGGCGGGGCGGTCAACCATCACCACTGGCGTGCCCGCGCTCATCTCTGGAAGCAAGTAGGTCTGGTCTTCGCCGGTGGGCATCACAATGAGGCCGTCCACCCTGCGGGCGATGAAAGCGCTGACCAAGCTGCGCTCCCGGCTGCCCTGCTCGTCGGTGCTCGCGGCGAAGACCGACACGCGGCGTTTGTTCGCCGCCTCTTCCGCGCCCCGGTGCAGCACGCAGTCAAATGGGTTGTCCACCCCGGTGATGACCAATCCGATTGAGGCGGAGCGGCGATCTCGGCGGCGCAGCGAACCCGCCGTCATGTCCCGATGGTAATTAAGCTCCCGCATGGCGGCCAAAACCCGGTCGAGCGTCCGTTTGGACACTCCCTGCTCGCCATTCGCCACCCGCGAGACAGTCTTGAAGCTGACTCCGGCGAGCGCCGCCACGTCGCGCACCGTCGCCCGCGAGCGAGCGGCGGTCTGCTCTGCTTCGGGCTGGGTATCAGACGGCTGGAACATCACGAGCCTATATTAGTGGTTCCGTCCCGCCGCTGACAACGTTGACAGCTTGTTACCAAAATGTGACTATCAACTGTTGCTATTTCAAAAATGGTAGGTGTAAGTTGTCGTTGACAACGTTGTCATTTTGAAGACACCGAAGTCAACGACCCGCTGTGGGAGTGAGGAGAACTGATGGAAGTCAGCAGCGATGTCATTCTCGACATGCAGCACATCACCAAGACTTTTCCCGGTGTGCTCGCCCTGAGCGATGTGAACATGACCGTGCGTCGCGGCGACGTCCACGCCATCTGCGGGGAGAATGGCGCCGGGAAGTCGACGCTGATGAAAATCCTCTCCGGGGTCCACCCGCATGGCAGCTATTCGGGGAGCGTCGTATACCAGGCGGCGGAAGTGGCCTTCCGCGACATCAAGTCCTCCGAAGAAGTGGGCATCGTCATCATCCATCAGGAGTTGGCGCTGATCCCGGAGCTGTCGGTGACGGAAAATATCTTCATCGGCAACGAAATCGTCGGCCATCTGCTCATCGACAACATCCAGCAGGAGAAGATAGCCCGCGACCTGCTGGCCAGAGTCGGCCTCGAAATCGATCCGAGGGTGCCCATCAAAAATCTGGGCGTGGGCCAGCAGCAGCTGGTGGAAATCGCCAAGGCGCTCTCGAAAGACGTCAAACTGCTGATCTTGGACGAACCCACCTCGGGGCTGAACGAGGAAGACGCCGCCAATCTGCTGGACCTATTGCGCGGATTCAAATCCAAAGGCGTCACCAGCATCATGATTTCCCACAAGCTGAACGAGATTGCCGCCATCGCAGATTCGGTGACAGTGCTGCGCGACGGCCAAACCGTTGAGAGCTACGACGTCAAAGCTGGCAGCGTGGACGAGGACCGCATCATCCGGGCGATGGTGGGCCGTTCGCTCGACAACCGCTACCCAGAGCGCGGCAAGAGGATGGGCGGCGGGGAGAAGGCGCTCGAAGTCATTGGCTGGCGGGTGGAAGACCCGATGGTTCCCGGACGGATTATCTGCAAGGATTCCAGTTTCTTCATCAGGAGCGGG
>JAIRXX010000257.1 GCA_031268065.1 Propionibacteriaceae bacterium | reverse complement strand
CGAAGGCAAGCAGGGAGTTGCGGGCCACCTCGCCGTTGCCGGTGATGTTGTCGCAGCTCACCACGGTAAACGGCACTGTGCCCGCCGCGCGGCGGGCGGCGAGCGCGGCGGTGAGGTAGCCGAAAACGCTTCGCGGATGAGCCGGGTCGGACAGCTCCGCGCGGATGGCGGGGTTGGAGAGTTGGAATTCCCCGCTCACCTGGTCGAAGTTGTAGCCGCCCTCGGTGATAGTCAGGGTGACCAGCTTCGTTTCGGGCGCCGCCAGCAGGGCGACTGCCGCGCTGGGGTCGTCCGGCCCGTAGCGCCAGTCGATCATCGAGCCGATCACCCGCGCCTTCCGCCCGCCGTCTTCATCCTTGGCCACCAGCGTGTAGAGGCAATCCTGCGCCTTCAGCGCCTCGCCCAGCCGTTGGTCGCCCGGCAACAGCCCCAGCCCGATGATCGCGTAATCCTGTGCGCGGCCTTGGCGCAACAAACGGTCGATGTAGAACGCCTGGTGTGCGCGGTGGAACCCGCCGACCCCGATATGGACAATGCCCGGTTTGAGCGTACTGCGGTCATATTCGGGCACCGCAAGGCGCTTGGCCAGGCGCGGAAGGTTCCGTTGGGTCAAAATTATCGGCACCATGACGTCTCGCTTCCTAGTTGTCCGGTGTGAAGTATCACGGCTTTTGCCTCCTTGCCAAGGTGTTTGTTCCCTAACAGCATCGCGGGTGCCGGATGCGGAAAGTTAGTGGTTTCGCCGAGCAGCGAATGTGGATTGTCTGACCGTTTTCAGCGGAAAATACGCCTTGCGAAGCCTGATGTTGGCTGATATCCGTGGAATCTGTCCTGCGGGGTGACCGGTTGCCGTGGGCTGGTCCAGGAGCTATACCCAAGTAGTTGCCCGCTGGACCAGCTATCCGGCGTTTTGCCGGACAAGGGAAACCGGAGGCTCGGCTTTGCCGCAAACGCTGCGCCCGCCGTGAAATTGGCCACGGAGGTCAGTCCACAGCCGCGCCGGTAGCGCCCGGTTCGGCAGATTCCAAGATTTTCGCGTTTCCGGGCAGTTTGATGAATATGCCGATGACCAGGATCGACAGATAGAGACCTGCCACCACCCACACGACTGCCGCGTAGCCGCCGATTTGCAGCAGCGCTGCGGCGAGCGCTGGGCCGATGAACGAGGCCGCGCCGCGAGCCAGCCCGTTGACGGCGAGCGCCGAGCCGACCTCGCCGCCGGAATGGGCGACGAAGACGGCGTTGAGCGGGACGAAGGCGCTGACGCCCATGCCCATGATGACGCCCCCAAAAGCTATCGCCCAGAAATTCGGGCCGACCAGCATCGGGATGTAGTAGAAGTAGAGCAGCGCGGCGGCGCAGAGCGGCCCAGCGAAGAACCGCACCGAGTTGACCCAGCCCACAGCGTTGCCGATATTGCCCCAGATGACGTTTCCGAGGACGGCGAAGATGCCGAAAATGGTGAAGACCAGCACTGCCGATCCCTGATCCAGTTTGATGTCTGTGATCAGGTAGGTGATGTAAAACGAGCTGAGCGCGAGCGGGCCGACGAGGTTGATGGCGCCGATGAGTCCGCTGAGGCCGATCTTGGGACGGCGGTAGATGATCGACAAGCTCTTAATGATCGTCATGCCGATCGGATTGCGCTCTTCTCGGGAGAGGGTGACGCCAGGCCCGCGCATGAAGGCCAGGCAGGCAGCGCCGCCGATGACTGACATGGCCAAGCCGGACCATAGCGTGGCGATGGGGCCGACACTCGGCAGCAGGATGCTGGAGACGTAGGAGCCGAGGATTTGGATGCCCAGGGAAAAGAAGAAGAAAAACCAGCCGGTGATCGGTGATTGCTCTTCCGGGCGCGATTTCTTCATCAACCAGGCGAAGAAGCCCATTGCGTAGAACGGGTAGCCCAGGCCGCGGCAGGAATAGATCACCAGCAGCAGCGGCAGATTTCCAGACGGTATCCCGACAGTGATGAAGAGCACGTCGAAAACCAGGAAGCTGATCAATCCGATGAGCATCACATTGCGCGGCCCGATGGCGTCGGACAGCGCCATCGAGAGAAACGACCCTACCGCCACCACGACGCCGTAGCAGGTGAGCAGCAGCGCCGCGACGCTGAGTTCATAGCCTAGGGTGGAGTGGGCGAAGTCGGTGATCCACACGCTTTCTATCCCGTCGCCGATGAGGAAGACGGTGACGCCGAGCAGGCTGATCGTTATGCCTTTGGGAAATTTGAGCTTTCCAAGCAGTCCAGTGGTGTACAAATTGTCAGACATTGGGGTTCCTAATCGTTTATTGAATGCCGACGGCAGTCAGCGGTGGTGTTGAGATATCGACGCATTCGGTCCAAAAATCGACCTGGGGCGCTAGATGGTGGCGGACGGGATGCGCTGCGGAGTCGAATACCATGACGGTTCTTTCAGCGGCGCTGTAGGCGGGCCAGCTGGGCACGCCTACAGTTGCCGGGTTTCCGGTGGCGATGAACGCCGCCCAATAGCCGTTCATGGCCTCGGACAGCCGTTGCGCTTCTTCGGTCTGGCTGGTGGCGCCGAGAAGATCGGCGGCGCCGGCGGCGGCGAGATTGCCAAAGGCGTAGGGGACTTCGATGAGGTGGGCGGCGCCCACTTTCCCGCAGAGCGCGTCACTGGGGCGAGCGAATTCGTAGCTGAAGACCAAGCCGCTGCCATTGGAAGCGTCGGCGGCAAAACGGTGGGCCGGAGCGGTCCAGTCATGGTGGGTGCAGATGGCGTCCCAAGCTTGCTGGGGGTCCGCCGCAAGCTGATCGGCGTAAAGTTCCGCGACCTTGGCACGGGCGTTGCCGGTGGGGTCAGCGGGGAGGAGCGCGGCACGGCGGTGAGCGACGCCCTCCCGGCTGTCGAGCGGG
>JAIRXX010000147.1 GCA_031268065.1 Propionibacteriaceae bacterium | reverse complement strand
GAGTCGTTCAACAGCACGACTTGGGCCACCCCCCTGGTGGCGGATGCGCCGGAACCCATTGCCACGCCGAGATCAGAATCCTTGATCGCCAACACGTCGTTCACCCCGTCGCCGGTCATGGCGACGCAGTGGCCTTTACTCTGCAGCGCGGCGACCATCTGCCGCTTCTGCAGCGGGGTGACCCGCCCGAAGACGGTGTTCAGCTCCACAGCGGCGGCGAATTCATCCGGATCGTCGGGCAATTCCCTGGCATCGACCACTGCCGGGGCAGTCATGCCGAGGGATTCCAACACCGCTGCGACAGACTTCGCGTTATCCCCGGAGATCACTTTCACCGTCACATCTTGGGCCGCGAAGAAGGCCAACGTGTCCCGCGCCTCCGGGCGCACCCGCTGCTCCAGCACCAATAACGCCTGCGCCTGGGCCTGGCCTGTCGCGTCAGCCGCATCCACCTGCGCCCTGGTGCGGCCCAGCAGGATCACCCGCCGCCCGGTGGCACCGATGTCCTCAGCCTGCGCCGCAACGGCGCTCCCAGGCGCGGCCAATACGTCCGGGGCGCCCAGCACGAAGTTTCGGCCATCGGAAAAACTTACCCCCGACCATTTCTTGTCCGAAGTGAACGGGGCCAGCGCCGCCACCGGCCACGGCTGGGCGGCCAGCGGGAATTCAGCCGCTATGGCCAGCATGGAGGCATTGGGCGAGATGTCGGCGGCGGCGAGTTGGGAAAGCACTTCCCGGCAAGCCTCCTGGTCCAGATCGCCGACTAAAACGAGTTCGCCAAAGCGCAGGCCGTTCTCGGTCAGCGTGCCGGTCTTGTCGGCGCAAACCACATCCACCCGCGCCAATCCCTCAACGGCGGGCAATTCCTGGATCAACACCTGCTGCTGCCCCAGTCTGACCACCGCCGCGGCGAAGGCCAACGAGGTGAGCAAAACCAGCCCTTCGGGCACCATCGGCACCAAAGCCCCGGACATTCGCAAGATGATCTGCTGCCAGGAACCGCCCTGCCCCCACTGCACCCACACCGTAGCCAGCCCCACCGGGACCATCAGCCAGGTGATGATCCGCAGGATCACATTGATCCCGCTTTGCAGCTCCGATTTGGTCAGCGCGAATTTATTCGCCTCAGTTATCAACTTCGCCGCGTAGGAGTCAACGCCGACTTGGGTGGCCCGCAGCGCCCCGGCGCCGCTGACCACATAGCTCCCCGACAGCAGATGGTCGCCCGGCAGCTTCACCACAGGATCGGACTCCCCGGTGAGCAGCGATTCGTCAAGCTCCAGATAGGCCGCCTCCAGCACATCGCCGTCCACCACGACCTGATCTCCGGGGCCTATCTCCACGACGTCGCCCAGCACTATCTCTTCCCGGCCCAATTCCCGGCAGACGCCGCCCCGGCGGACCCGTGGCCGTCCCTCGCCTATCACCGCCAGCGAATCCAAGGTCCGCTTCGCCTTCAACTCCTGCGAGATGCCGATGCCGGAGTTGATGATGATGAGGAATCCAAACAGCGCATTGACCAAAGACCCGGTGCTCAGCACCATCACGAAGAGCACCAAGAGCAGAAAGTTGATCCGGGTGAAAACATTCGCCTTGACGATGTCCCAGGTCGTGCGCCCAGACCTGGGCGGCAGCGCATTCGTCTGCCCAGCGGCGATCCGCTCGTCAACCTCGGCAGCGCTCAGGCCCGGATACGTCGTAGTCACCCGGCCAAGCCTACAAGAAGCTCCCCCGCGAAGTTCCTGCTTGGGCAAAACGCCACCAGAGTGTACGAAAGCGGCTGAGTCCCGGACGAAACACCGGGTCTCAGCCGCCTTGGCACCCTGGAGCTTAACGCGCGGCGGTCCCCTCCACGTAGTCATCGTCGTGGCCCTTGACCCAAGCCATCAGCTTGCGCAATTCCTTGCCAGTCTCCTCAATCGGGTGCTGCTCGGCCTTGGCCCGCAGCGCCTTAAACTCTGGAGCCCCGGCATCTTGGTCGGCGATGAAACGGGCGGCGAAAGCGCCAGAGCGGATGTCTGAAAGCACATCCTGCATCCGCGCCTTGACCGCAGCGTCAATCACCCTCGGGCCGGAAACGTAGTCGCCGTACTCGGCGGTGTCGGAAACGCTCCAGCGCATCTTCGCTATGCCACCCTCGTACATCAGATCGACGATCAGCTTCATTTCGTGCAAGCACTCGAAGTAGGCGACCTCGGGCTGGTATCCAGCCGCCACCAGGGTCTCCCAGCCAGCCTCGATCAGGGCGGAAACGCCGCCGCAGAGCACGGCCTGCTCGCCAAAGAGGTCAGTCTCGGTCTCCTCGGTGAAAGTGGTCTTGATGCCTCCGGCACGCAGCCCCCCGATGGCTTTGGCGTAGGCCAGCGTGAGCGGCCAGGCCTTGCCCGACTCGTCTTTCTCCACCGCGACGACCACCGGCACACCCCGGCCCTCGGAATATTCCCGGCGCACCAGATGGCCCGGCCCCTTCGGGGCGACCATGCAAACGTCAACACCAGCCGGGGGTTGGATGTAGCCGAAGCGGATATTGAAGCCGTGGGCGAAGAAGATCGCATCGCCTGGGACCAGGTTCGGCGCAATGGACTCTTGGTAAATGTGGCGCTGCACCTGGTCGGGAGCCAACACCATGATCAGGTCGGATTCCTTCACCGCCTGGGCCACCGGGACTACGCGCAAGCCCTGCGACTCGGCCTTCGCCCAACTCTTTGAGCCCTCGCGCAGGCCGACCCGCACATCCACTCCAGAATCACGCAAGGACAATGCGTGCGCATGGCCTTGAGAGCCGTATCCGATCACTGCGACAT
>JAIRXX010000041.1 GCA_031268065.1 Propionibacteriaceae bacterium | reverse complement strand
ACCTGAGCCGGGTGATGGACTATTTCGACCCGTTTGCGGAACCGGACGCGCTGGCGGCCATCGAGGCGAGGCCGGTCAACTGGCTGGTGCTCTCCTTCGACACCGACTGGCGGTTCAGCACCGGCCACTCGCGCCGGATCGTGCGGAAGCTGGAATCCGCCGCGCAGCGGGTTTCTTTCCGGGAGATTCCCTCGCCTTGGGGGCATGACTCCTTCCTGCTCAAGGTGGACCGCTACCACGCGACGCTGCGAGCCTTCTTGGATCGCGCTTTGGAGGTGGGACTGTGAGATTGCGCAAAGACCTGGCACTGATGGCCGACCTGTTGCCGGTCGGCTCACGGGTGCTCGACTTGGGTTGCGGGAACGGCGACCTGCTGGAATACGCCTTCGGCTCCCGTTCCTGCACCGGCATCGGGGTGGAGATCGAGCCGGAGGCGGTGTTGGAGGCGATTCGGCGCGGAATCCCGGTGATCGAGTTGGACATCGACCAGGAATTGGACCAATTCGGGGAGAATTCCTACGACGTTGTGGTCCTGTCCCGGACGATCCAGACCATTCGCCGCCCGCAGGAGGTGCTGCGCGGGATGAGCCGGATCGGGCGGAGGCTGATGGTGTCGATCCCCAACTTTGGCTGGTGGGGCCATCGGCTGCGGCTGCTGCGCGGGCGGATGCCGATGTCGCGCGAGTTGCCGTACAAGTGGTACAACACCCCGAACCTTCGCTTCACCACGCTCAGCGACATAGAGGACCTCTTCGCTGAATGCGGCATGGCCGTGGAGCAGCGGATAGCCCTGTCGATGCGGGGCGACCCGCTGCGGTTACCCCCGCGCTGGGCCAACCTTTTCGCCGGCGCCAGCGTCTATGTCCTGCGCAGCGCGGACTGATGCGCTGCGACCGTAGCCGCAGGCCCGATGTTTTGGCTAGTTCGCGATTGACTACGGGCGTGGCGGGGTCGTTTCGCTTGAGCCATTAGGCTTGGTCCGTGAATCAGATGCCGGGCGGTGCGTCCTTCTCGTTGCGGATATTGTTTTGCGCGGGCAGCGGAGTGGTCACCGGGCTGGCCTTCCAGCCGTTCAACCTGTGGGGTTTGCTCTTCGTGGGAGTGGCCGGGCTGACACTGGCGCTTGGCGGGTCTGGGCGGCTTCGGTCAGCGCCGCTGCTGGGCCTGGCTTACGGGCTGGGGCTTACCGGGACGACGCTCAACTGGATGTCGGCTATCTTCATCGAAGCGATGGTTGCCTTGGTCATCACGGTGGCGCTTTTCTACGCCGCGCTGGCGGTGGCGGTGAAAATCAGCTTGCGGGCGCGCTGCTGGCCGCTGTTGGCCGCTGGCTGCTGGACGGCGGTGGAAGCCCTGCTCTGCCGCTGGCCTTTCGACGGTTTCGGCTGGGTGCGGGCCGGGTACGCCATGATCGATTCGCCGCTGGCGGGGGGATTGCCGCTGATCGGCGTGGCCGGGGTGGGCTTCGTGAGCGTGCTCTGCGGCCAATGGCTGGCCTGGCTGGTCCTTCAGCTGCGGCAGAACGGACTGGGCTGGGCGCGGCTGGCCAAGTCGGCCCTCGGCGTGGCAGCGCTGGTCGCGGTCTGCCTAGCCGGATACGCGGTGCCGCCCAGCGCGGCTGCGGACGCCGTGGCAGTTGGCTGGGTGCAGGGCGGGGCACCTGGAGGCGGCGTCTACGGGCTGGGCGTGGTGAGGACGATCACCAAAAACCAGCTCGCTGAGACGCGGGCGCTGATCGCGGAAGTGGAATCCGGGGCGCAGCCCAGCCCGGAATTCATCGTCTGGCCGGAGAATGGCAGCGACCTCGACCCGTTCGCGGACGCGCAGACCATGACATTGCTGCAAGAGTCCCTGGCCGCCGCTGACCGGCCTGTGCTGTTCGGGATCATCTCTTCCGGGCCGGGGCCGGAGGAGCGGCAAACCGCGGCACTGTGGTGGGCGCCCGGCCAAGAACCTGGCCCCCGCTATGCCAAGCGCGGGATCGTGCCCTTCGGGGAATGGGTGCCCTATCGGGACCTGCTGCTCCCGTTGATCCCGAAGCTGTCTTATGTCGGCGCCCAATCGGTGCCTGGGGACGAGCCGGGGGTGATGTCGGTGAGCACGGCGACCGGGCGGCAACTCAAGCTCGGCGTGCTGATCTGCTACGACATCACCTTTGACAGCTATGTCTACGACCTGGTGCGCGGCGGCGCTGAGCTGATCGCTGTGCAGAGCAGCAACGCCATGTATCAGGGCACCGGGCAGATCGAGCAGCAATTCGCCATGACCAGGGCGCGCGCCGCCGAGTTGCGCCGGGAAATCCTGGTCACCACCACCAGCGGGATCTCCGGCTTCATCGGACCCGGTGGCGAGGTGGTGCAACGAATCCCCGATTCGCAACCGGCGCACGGAATTGTCACAATGCCACTGCGGACGGGCGAGACACCGGTAGTCTTTTTGGCACCGGTCGTTGAATTGGTGGTCGCGCTGGGGAGCCTGCTGGGGGTGCTCGTGGTCGGTTGGACGACGCGGCGGAAATGCGAGGAGTGAGTGGATATGGGTGAACTTGGCAAGGTGTTGGTCTGTCTGCCGACCTATAACGAGGCGGAAAATATCGGTCCGATAACCGCGCGTATACGGGCGGCGGTGCCAGACGCCCACATTCTCATCGCAGATGACAATTCACCGGACGGGACTGGTATCTTGGCCGACGAATTAGCCGCCGCAGACGAACAAATCCATGTTTTGCACCGCAGCGGAAAACAGGGCTTGGGCGCCGCGTACATAGCCTGCTTCCACTGGGGCCTAGCCCGAGGTTACGGCGTTTTGGTGGAGCACGACGCGGATGGCTCGCACCGGCCAGAACAGCTGCCCGAACTGCTGGGGCGGCTGCGGGACGCCGATGTCGTCAAAGGCTCGCGCTGGGTGAGCGGTGGGCGAGTGGTCGACTGGCCGAAGAGCCGGGAAATTCTCTCCAGGGGCGGCAACCTGTGGACCCGGCTCTGGCTCGGGATTCCGGTCAAAGACGCCACTGGGGGCTTCGCCGCCTGGCGGGCCGACACTTTGCGCGGCATAGATTTAGACAAGGTTGAGGCCGCCGGTTACGGTTTCCAGGTTGATCTTGCCTGGAGAGCGGTGCGGGCCGGATACCGGGTGGCGGAAGTGCCGATAACCTTTGCCGAGCGCGTCGCCGGCCAGTCGAAGATGAGCACGCAGATCGTGATCGAAGCGCTGCTGCTCACCACACGCTGGGGGGTCAAATACCGCTTGGGGCAGTTGGCGTCCCTGTTTCGCCGCTAGTCGGCGGCACGCTCCCAAATGTCTGCCTGTTGGTCGCTGAATTCCTGCTCTTGCGCCGCGCGAAGCTCGCGCAGGCGCTCAGCGAGCAGTTGCTCCAATTCCTCCATAGAACGCCGCTCGCGCAGCATGTCCCAATGGGTGCGCCGCCTGGCGGGGGCCCTATCCGGAGCAGGAGTGCCGTCGCCGCGCGAAGCGGGCGAGCCGCAGCGGGGACAGTCCCAGTCGGTCGGCGGAGTTATCTCGTCTGAGAAAACGCGGGTGAAAATATGGCCATTGGCGGTGCAAACAAAACTGATCTCCTGCCTGGCCGCGAAATCCACACCATCGGTGGAAACATAACTGGTCTGGCTCATACTAAGTCCGTGAAATGCTCGCTCCACGTTAATACCCCTTTTGCTTTAGCGACTCCTTTCATAACTGTGAGCCACCGGGGTTCATTCCCAAATCAGCTGTTAGCAGAATTTTCAGAACCATATGCCTCGGGCCAGGCAAACCTCTTTCAAAGCGTCGATTCGGTCGCTGATAATGCCATCCACACCCAGGTCTATCAGCCGGTGCATCTGGGCGGGATCGTTAATCGTCCAGACATGGACTTTGAGTCCCGCCCGGTGCGCCGCCTTGATGAAACGCCGGGTGACCACCTTAATCGGCCCCATCTCCACCGGCACTTGGAGCGCCACAGCACGGGAGAGCCGGGCGGCGATTCCAAGCCTGAAGAGGGCGAGTTGGGCAGCCACCACCAGCGTGCCAGCCCCTTGCGCCACACCGCGGCCGATCTCGCGCCTGAATCTGCGCAGCCTGCGCAGCGAGAATGAGGTCACCAGCACCCTGGAATAGGCGTCGGCCTCCCGGATGACTTGGGCGAGCGCAGTCGGGGTTCTGGGAGCTTTCAGATCGATGTTGAAGAAAGCGTCGGGGAACGCCGCCAGCAGCTCTGCCATCGTCGGGATGTGGTAGCGCCCATCAATCAGCAATTTCCGCAACTCGGCGTAGCTGTGCTCGGCAATGGTCCCACTGGCCTGGGTCATCCGGTCAACCAAGCTGTCGTGAAAAGCCACCAGCACGCCGTCTGCGGTGACATGCACGTCGGTCTCGAAGTAGCGGAAGCCCTCGGCAGCAGCGGCCTGAAAAGCT
>JAIRXX010000038.1 GCA_031268065.1 Propionibacteriaceae bacterium | reverse complement strand
CAGCCGTTGCGGACGATGCCGGGGCGACCAGTGCGGACGATGAGGACGGCGCAGGGGATCAAGCGGCCAAGCAGGCCGACGACGAGAAGTAGATCAACGAGGCTTTCAAGATGGCAACAACCAGTCGACATCGCACGCGCCCAATCCGAACCCTGATCACTTTCGGCGCCTTGATTTTGGCGCTGTACGTGATCATGGCGGCGACTGGCTCCTGGGTTCCCATACTCGGGTTGGACCTGCGCGGCGGCACCACCATCACGCTGACCACCACCAATATCACCGGGCAGGGTTCTGTCGACCAATCCAGCTTGGAATTGGCGCGGAATATCATCGAGCAGCGGGTGAATGGCTACGGCGTCACCGAGTCGGAGGTGACCACCAGCGGCGACCGGCAGATCATTGTTGCCGCGCCCAACGTGCAGCAGGACGACCTGGCCCAGTTGGTCGGGCAGACCGCGCAGCTTTATTTCCGCAAGGTCTATGTGGTCCAGCAGAACGGCGATTCCACCAACCCCGGCCAGATCGCCTCCGGCGAGGACGCGATTGACGAAGCTATAGACCCTTCGGTGGATGAGATTCCGGTGACGGAGATCACTCCGGGTGTGGATGTTCCCCCCGACGATGCGGACCCGGAAGGGTCGGCCACCCCCAAGGCGCAATCTGGCCCGCCGTTGCCCGGTCTGCCCACCCCGGTGCCCAGTCCGCGCCCGACTGCCCCCGGCCCCGATCAGAAGACCACCGACGAATTGCTGCAGTGGACGCCCAATGAGCGCGACGAGTCCGACTGTGCCGCCTTCATGTGCGGCGAATCGTTCCCGAACGTTACCGACCAGCCCGACATCGCCTGCGACGAAAGTAAGACTCTCAAATACCTGCTCGGCCCGGCGTTGATTTCTGGGCAAGACCTGGAAACGGCAAGTGCGGCCATCCCGCAGAATTCGGTGTCCTGGCTGGTGCAGCTCAAATTCAACGACGTGGGCGCGACGGCGTTCACCTCGGTCACCACGGCGCTGTCAGGCATGACTGAGCCGCAAAACCAATTCGGCATCGTGCTGGACGACAAAGTTATCTCCGCGCCCAGGGTGAACGAGCCGATCACCGGCGGTTCGGCGGTCATCGAAGGTTCCTTTGACCAGAAATCGGCCACCGAGCTGGCCAATGTGCTCAAGTACGGCGCGCTGCCGCTGACTTTCGAGATCTCGAATATCGACACCGTGTCGGCCAAGCTGGGCGGCGACCAATTGAGCGGCGGAATGATCGCCGGCCTGGTCGGCTTGGCCCTGGTCATCGCCTACTGCGTCATCTACTACCGCGGCCTGGCCGTGGTGGTGGTGGCCTCGCTCGGCATCGCCGGCCTGCTCACCTACGCCTTCATCGTGATCCTGGGCCTGGGGATGGGCTACGCGCTCAACCTGCCTGGCATCGCCGGCGCCATCGTCGCAATCGGCGTGACGGCGGACTCCTTCATCATCTACTTCGAGCGCATCCGCGACGAGGCCCGCGAGGGGCGTTCACTGCGCACCTCCATAGAATCGGGCTGGATACGTTCCCGCAAGACGATCTTGGTGGCCGACTCGGTGTCGCTGCTGTCTGCGGTGGTGCTGTGGATATTGGCCGTCGGCTCGGTGCGCGGCTTCGCCTTCACCCTGGGATTGACCACCCTGATCGACATCGCCATCGTCTTCTTCTTCACCAAGCCGATGATGACCCTGCTCGGCAAGACAAAGTTCTTCGGAGAGGGGCGCAGGTTCTCCGGCTTCGAGGCTGAGCATCTGGGCATGAAGGCCACCGCCTTACCCGCTGTGGCCACAAGTGGAAGGAGCAGTTGATGGCGAAAAGAATTTCGATCACCCACCGCCTCTACACCGGCGAGATTTCCTACGACTTCATCAAGAACCGGAGGATTTGGTACAGCTTCACCGGCGTCATCCTGGCCTTGTGCGTAGTCGCAGTTTCGGTCTTCGGGATGAAATGGGGCATTGAATTCGTCGGCGGCACCGAATTCGGCGCCCCGGTCAACGTGACCTCCGACACGGTGGACGAATACCGCCAGGCGGTGCTGGACGTCGGCCTGCCGCAGATGCAAGACCTGCAAGTCACCACGCTCTCCACCGAAGTGCGCATCCAGACCAGGCCGTTGGACGTCGGCGCGGACGAGGTAACCAAGATCAGGGAGGCCATCGCCGCGAAAGCAGGCGTGGACCCGACCCAGGTCACCTACCAGACAGTCGGCGCGTCCTGGGGCGCGCAGATCACCGAGAAAGGCTTGATCGCCCTGGTGGTCTTCCTGCTGCTGGTCTCCGCGCTGATTTCAATCTATTTCCGCGACTTCAAGATGGCGGTGGCGGCGGTGCTGGCACTGCTGCATGACTTGGTGGTGACGGTCGGCCTCTACGCGCTGGCCGGTTTCTCGGTCACCCCGTCGACGCTGATCGGCATGCTGACGATTCTGGGCTACTCCCTCTATGACACCGTGGTGGTCTTCGACAAGGTTCGGGAGAATGTTGCCGATCTGGAGGCTTCCAACGAGACCTACTCGGCATTGGCGAACAAAGCGGTGAACCAAGTGCTGGTCCGCTCGATCAACACCACGATCATCGGCGTGCTGCCGGTGGCCGCGTTGACTTTCGCCGGCACCTTCATCCTCGGCACTGGGCCGTTGAAAGACCTCGGCTTGGCGCTGCTGATCGGCATGATCGCCGGCACGTATTCCTCCATCTTCATCGCCACGCCGCTGCTGGCGCAGATGCGCGAAATGGAGCCGAGGATGGCGGAGCACCGCAAGCGTCTGGAGCGCCGCGCCGCCAAGCAGGCGTGGAAACAGCAATTTGAAAAGAGCGAGCCTGCCCCGGTCGGTGCCGCGAACGTCGAGATAACCGAAGCAGGCGACGATGCCCAGGCAGTGCCGACGCTGGGCGTGATGTCTGCCGCACAGCTGGAGCAGACCCGCCGCCAGCCTAGCCATGCTTCGCGGAGCCAGCGCAAGAAGAACTGAGTTCGGAGTTCGCCCGCTGATGGCCAAGTCGAGGAAGCTGCTCCTGTCTCCATCGGAAACTCCGTGGAGAGGGCAGGAGCAGGTCCACTTGCCGCTGCGCAAAGCATCGGCGGTCCAGGAGTTGTTGCGCCGGGTGGGCATCGGCGTGGTGCTGTTGCTCATCATCACGTTGGTGGTCTATGTGGACCACGAGTCATACGTCGATCTCACCGCACATGACGGGGTGTCCTTCCTGGACGCTTTCTACTACGCGACAGTGACCATGACCACGACTGGCTACGGCGACATCGTTCCGGTGTCCCCGCACGCCAGGTTAATCAATGCCTTGATCGTCACTCCGATCCGGGTGGCCTTCCTGGCACTGCTGGTCGGCACCACGGTCGAAGTGCTGGCAAACGAAGGGAGACGAGCGCTGATGGACGCGCAATGGCGTAAAACGCTGCGGCAACACACCATCGTCATCGGCTACGGCACGATGGGGCAATCTGCGGTGTCCACATTGATCGGCAATGGCGTGCCGCCAGAAAAGATAGTGGTCATCGACCGCAACCCGCACGCGGTCACCGCCGCCAACCGGCAAAATTTGGCCGCCTTCGAGGGCGATGCCACCTCCCGCGAATTGCTGCACCGGGCTGAATTGCCGAAGGCCCGCGAAGTGATCATCACCATCAACTCCGACGACACCACCATCTTGGTCACGCTGACGGTGCGCCAACTGAACCGGGGGGCGCACCTGGTCGCGGCGGTGCGCGATGTGGAGAACAAGCCGCTGCTCATCCAGTCCGGCGCGAATGCCATCGTCACGTCTTCGGACGCCGTGGGCAGGCTGATGGGCCTGTCCGCGATCAGCCCCTATCTGGGCACGGTGATTGAGGACATGCTCACCCCGCGCACCGGGTTGGACATTGTCCAGCGGATGATAACCAAGCAGGAGGACGGGATCAGGACCAGCGAGGTCCAAGGCGAGCGGGTGCTGGCGGTAATCCGCAACCAAACCCTGCGCCGTTTCTACGAAGTTGGCTCAGACGTGCTCCAACTGGGGGATGAGATCATCGTGGTGCGCGGAGTCCACGAGCCGCAAAGGGGCAAATCCGGACTGGACCGCCCGCGTAGCTGAGTTTTGGCTGGCCGGGGTCGGGCTACAATAGTGTGCAACCGACGGAGGAACCGTGAGCCAAGCCCAAGAGGTTAGCGAAGAGCACACGGTCGTGCTGCCCAAAGCGGAGCAGCCGCGATTGCGGATGCGGCAAGTCTTGGCCCGGCTGGGCGCCCAGCGGCCGCATCAGACCGCGGTGCTCGACCCGTTGATCAAAATCGTCAAAGAGAACAACAAAAACGCTGACGTGGCGCTGATCGAACGCGCCTACCGCACTGCCGAGCATTACCACTTGGGCCAATTCCGCAAGAATGGCGATGCCTTCATCACCCATCCCTTGGCAGTGGCGACGATCCTGGCGGGCTTGGGCATGAACGAGACCACCCTGTGCGCGGCGCTGCTGCACGACACAGTGGAGGACACCTCTTACACCGTCGAGCAATTGACCGCCGACTTCGGTGAGGAAATCGCCACGATGGTCGATGGGGTAACCAAGCTGGACAAGATCAAATACGGATCCAATGCCAAGGGCGAGACCATCCGCAAGATGGTGCTGGCGATGAGCAAGGACATCAGAGTCCTAGTCATCAAGCTGGGCGACCGGCTGCACAATATGCGCACCCTCGGGCATCTGCGCCAGGATCGGCAGTTGGCCATCGCCCAGGAGACTTTGGAAATATTCGCGCCCTTGGCCCACCGGCTCGGGATGAATGCCATCAAGTGGGAATTGGAAGACTTGGCCTTCGCCACCTTGGAGCCGAAGATCTACCACGAGATTGTGAAGCTGGTCGCTGAGCGCGCGCCGCTGCGCCAAGAATATCTGCGTGCCGTAATCGACCAAGTTAGGTCCGACCTCGATGCGGAGGGGATCAAGGCCACTGTCTACGGGCGTCCGAAGCATTTCTATTCGATCTACCAGAAAATGGTCATCGGCGGAAAAGAATTCAGCGATATCTACGATCTGGTCGGAGTGCGCATTCTGGTCGAAGGCAAGGCGGATTGCTACCGCGCCCTTGGCATCATGCATGCCCGCTGGAATCCGATCCCAGGGCGTTTCAAAGACTACATAGCGATGCCGAAGTTCAACTTCTACCAATCCCTGCACACCACGGTGCTCGGCCCGAACGGGAAAGCCGTCGAATTGCAGATTCGCACCCACGAGATGCACCGGCGTGCCGAATACGGCGTGGCGGCCCATTGGAAATACAAAGAGGGCAAAGCCTCCGGCGACGAAATCAACTGGGTGCGCCAGCTCAACGAGTGGGGCCGGGAGGCCGAAGACCCGGAAATCTTCTTAGACGACCTGCGCGAGGAAATCTCCAACGACGAAGAAGTCATGGTCTTCACGCCGAAGGGCGAGGTGAAGACGCTGCCAGAGGGATCGACTCCGATTGATTTTGCCTATTCGGTACACACCGAGGTGGGGCACCGCACAATCGGGGCCAGGGTGAATGGGCGGCTGGTCCCGCTGGAGTCGAAGCTCTTCACCGGGGATTCGGTGGAAATACTGACCTCGAAAGCACCCAATGCCGGGCCGAGCCGCGACTGGCTGAATTTCGTTCGCAGCCCGCGCACCCGGGCCAAGATCAGGCAATTCTTCCAGCGGGAGCGCCGGGAGGAGTACATCGAAACGGGCAAGGATTTGCTCGCCAAGCGGATGCGGCGCGAGTCGCTGCCGACCCGGAGGCTGCTCACCGCCGACAAGGTGGCCGGTCTGGCCGAGCATTTCAAGCTGGCCGATGTCAACGCCCTGTATGTGGCGATAGGCGAAGGCGCCATCTCGGCGACGTCCGTGGTGCAGCGGATAGTCACCGAGCAGGGCGGGGAAGACGCCGCCGCATCGCGCGAGGACGACATTCCCGTCATCGGAAACACCCGCCGCGCGCGCACCTCTTCCGCCGACGCCGGGGTAGAGGTGCAAGGCGATCCGAATGTCTGGGTGAAACTCGCCAAATGCTGTATGCCGGTCCCCGGCGATGAAATCATCGGTTTCGTCACCAGAGAGAGCGGCATTTCGGTCCACCGCAGCAATTGCACCAACGCGGCGAACCTGAAGGCCCGCCCGGAGCGGATCGTTGAAGTTTCCTGGGCGCAAAGCGCGGCCAGCTCTTTCCAGGTGGCGTTGCACGTCGAGGGGATTGACCGCTCCGACGCCCTGGCGGACATCACCAAATTATTCTCCGACCAACGCCTGCCGTTGACCTCAGCCGCAATGAACACGGCGAAGGACCGCACCTTCCGGCTGCGGCTGACCTTCGAGACCACCGATCCCAAACACCTCGACCACATCATGAGCGCGATCCGCCGAATATCCGGCGTCTACGACGTCTCGCGGCTGAAGTCCTGACACCCCTTTCCGGCGCCAGCCCAGCGGTCCCGGCGGCGCCCAGGCCTCAGCGGCTGCGTACCACAGCGGACCCAACCCGGCTGCCGGTGCTGGCCGCAGCTTCGGGCTGGGGGAGTTGGAAACCGGACGCGGCGGCGTTTTTGTGCGCGTTGGCGATCATCAGCTTGATCCGGTTGAGCTGGTTCACTTCGCTGGCGCCGGGATCGTAGTCGATGGAGACGACGTTCGCCTGCGGGTAGCGGCGGCGAAGCTCGCGGAACATTCCGCGCCCGATGATGTGGTTGGGCAGACAGGCGAATGGCTGGGCGCAGATGATATTCGGGGCACCCTGCTCGATCAGGTCGATCATTTCAGCGGTGAGCAGCCACCCCTCCCCGGCCTGGGTGCCGAGCGAGATCACCTGTTGGGCTTTCCCAGCTAAATCACGCAGCGGCGTAGGGACGGCAAATTTTCCATTTGACCTAGCCAGAGCGTGTTCGGCAGGCTTGAGATATTGCTCTATCAGCCATAGCCCCAGCCGCTTGCCATAGCGGGAGCGGCCTCCGATGCCCAGGTTCTCCCAGCGCCAGTCGCCGGTGTACATCGCCTGGGTGAAGAAGTCGAGCATCCCCGGAACGACGGCCTCGCAACCTTCCTCCTCGATGACGCCCACCGCGTGGTTGTTGGCGTCGGGGTGGTATTTCACCAAGATTTCCCCGACCAGGCCGACCCTGGGCTTGCGCGGGATGTCCAGCAGCGGCAATTCGTCGAATTCCCGCACCAGCGATTCGAGCAGCTTGGAATAGCCCAGTCTGCGCTTCAGCGTGGGGGAGTGGCCTGCGCTGCCGAACCATTCCGAGCAAATTTGATCCCAGCGGAAATAGAGCTGCTGCGCCGAACCGGGCCGGGCCTCGTAGGGCCGCACCCGGAAGAGCACGGCCTGCAGCACGTCGCCCACCACCAATGCCTGCATCATGCGGTGGACCAGCGCCGGAGTGAGCGAAAATCCGGGATTGTCCTCCAAGCCCTGCGCGCTCACCGCGAGCACCGGGACTTGCCCAAAACCCGCATCGTGCAGGCCTTTGCGCAGCAGCGCGGCGTAGTTGCTCGCCCGGCACATGCCGCCAGTCTGGGTGATGACCACAGTGGACAGGTCGGGGTCGGCGCCGCCGGAGACGAAATTGTTGATGAGCTGGCCGATGACCATGATCGCCGGATAGCAGGCGTCGTTGTTGACATATTTCAGCCCGACCTCAACATCGTCGGGGGTGGTCCGCTCCAGCACCTTCACCCGGTAGCCGAGCCGTTCCAGCACCGGGGCAAACAGCCGGAAGTGGACCGGCGACAT
>JAIRXX010000372.1 GCA_031268065.1 Propionibacteriaceae bacterium | reverse complement strand
GTTCAGCGGCCTGCCGCATCAGGTCCAAGGCGAAGGGGTTGAGCCGTTCGGCATAAGCGAGCGGGGTACCCAAGTCGCCATTGGTGGCGCTGATGTGGTTGATGTTGAGCGTACCCCTGGTCGCGGCGGGCGGCGGCGCGAGGACCAGCTGCCCGATAGCGTCCTGCTTCAGCTCTAGCGGTGGGCCATTCCACTCGTCCTGCACCAGCACCGCTGGATTGTCATGCCAATTCGCCGCCCAGCTTTGGCCATCGACCGTAGTCAGCCCCAATTCAGTGGGAGAGCACTCCAGCCCCAGCAATTTGCCGCGCGCCTGTCCGAGGTTGGGCCAAGCGGCGGAATCATTAGCCGGAAGCGGGAGGAATAGATCGCGATTGGCGCTGAGCACCGTTCGGATCGCGGCGGCGTACCGGTCGTAGTCGTCTTTGCGCTCGTTGGCGTTTTGCAAACGTACGATCACGAATTCGCTCGGCTGTGCCCGTAGAAATTCACGCAATGTATCGATGATCTGGCCGAAGGCGATGGTGGAGGTCCACTCGCGGTGAGCAGCTAACAATTCCCGCGTTATCCGCAGATCGAGAAAGCGGACCCCGATCGCCCATTGTTCTTCCAACGACAAGTCTTGCGTCTTGTAGTATTCCAAGCCGCACGAAGCCGTCATCGTGTCATGCGTGCCGGGTAGCGCCAACTCCGTTATGTTTACGGCGTCAGCAGCCCCTGCCAGCCAATCGATCCCTGCTGGTCGGTGAATCGCGCTCATAAGACGCTCCCCAGCTCATCTCGCACATCTGCGTATCTTGCCGCCAGGTAAGCCTCGACGTCCTGGCGAGTGCAGGCTAACGGGCCTGGCGATTCCATCTTCAGCGACACTGCCGCTGTCGCCATCAGCAGCGCGGCAGAGATCGGGCTGGCCAACCGCTCGCAGATATAGGCCCCGAATACGGTGTCTCCACGCCCGGTGCGTCCGCTGAGGCCCTGCGGGCGAAGCGGGCAAGTATGCACAGCATTGTCCGCGCCAGCGTATACCAGCACTTCGGCGGCGTTGGTCAGCATCACTTCTGCCGCGCCAAGCTCCGCCAGGCGCTTTGCCATCTCCACCCTCGTCTCCCGGTCATCTCCACTAAGACCGGTCAGAACTTCAGCCTCGGCGGTGTCCACCTTGAGGAATCGGACACGGGGCAGCACTTCGCGCTTATCCGAAAAATCCCGGTAAACCATCGACCCATCCGCAGCACGCCAACGCAACAGTCCTTGCATATCCAACGCGACTGGCGACTTCTCGGCAAGGGCCAGGATCAACTCTGTCGGCGTGTCTTTGAATATGGAGCCTGCCACTTGGTAAAGCTGCACAGCTTCACCGGGCATATCCGCCAAGGTAAAAGGGTCGCATTGGGCCAAAGCCACCGATTCCCGGCGCTCCCGATCCGCAGATAGATAGCGATTGCGGATCGTCGTGGTCTCGGCGCTCAGATTCCAGCACACCAGCGAACTGGGGAGCGCGAAGACGCTCAGCAGATCGACGTCGCTGGCCGCCATTTTGGTGACAGCGGCCACCCGATATCCCAAAGCGCTGGCTGCAGCGGTGGCGTAGACCACGGCACCACCCACTTCCGGGTAGGTGGTGCCGTCGGCATCAATGTTGCTGTCTTTGGACAGCGGGCCGATAACGGCTAGGTCGAGCATTTCCCGTTCTCCTTCTCGTCGTGGCTGCTACGCGGAGGCTGTTGCCGACTCGCCCTCGGCATCTCGCTTAGCCTTGAGCTTGACCATGACCGTGGACATCACACATGCCACCAACGCCAAAGCGGCCAAGCCCAGGAATGCCCCGCCAAGCACATTGGTCGGAGTAAGGACTTCGGTGACGATATCCCCAGCGTCGTTCTTTATCGACGGGACGATGATGGAGCCGAAAACAATCGGCCCAAGCAGCGCGGGAATATAACCCAATGTGATCGCAAAGCTCATCGCCGAGGATGAATGTTTAGCCGGAACGCCGAATTCTCCGATAGGCGCGTAATAGACGCCGCGAATCATGAAACAGCAAGCTGAAGCGCACAGCATCAGCACAATCAAAGCCCAGAATGTCGCTCCCGGAACGATATCTTGCGGTGTTTCACCGGCTGGGAATTCAGTGACAGCGGCGGGGCTGGTGAAGAAGATGAGAGCGATAGCGGCGAGCAACACCGCCAAAATGATCTCCATAAAGCGCATGAAATGGGCGGCGGATTTGAACAACCGATCCACCAACGCGCCAGTCACCAGCGGCAGCATCCGCAAGCCGATGACAACTGGGGCGAACACCGCAGTCACAACAGCGGCAGTCCCATAGCCAGCTTGCAGGTAGCGGGCGAAATACGTGCCAGCCGCGACATAGGTGCCATACACGCAGAACACATTGATGCCCGCGAACCACACCACGGGCATCTTTGCGACCTTGCCCACGCCCTTGATCGCTTCAAGGGTCGAGGATGCGGTCATGTCGTCGTCGCCAACCCGCGCGTCCTTGGGGACGGCGACGAAGACCAACACCGCAGTCACCAGCACAATGACCGAAGCGGTCATCATGATCGTCTTTGAGTCTGCGCCAGACGCCACCATCGCAGTCCACACCAAAGAGATCACGAAGGCCATCAATCCCCGAGACCCCTCGAAGAAAGAAAACGCAACGCCCTGGTGCTCTTCTGTGGTCGACACCCTAACCGCCTTGAAGTTCGCCGGCTTGAACAAAACCTCCGAGAATAACAACATTGCGAAGAAACAAGCCAGCAGGACCGGAAAACTCAAATGCGGCGAGGCAACCGTCATGAAGAGAGAAATCCCGCCAACTGCCAAAGTGGCCGTCAACATGATGTTCCTGATACGGAAACGGTCACCTATCCAACCCAGCGCTATAGTTCCCAAAATAATCACCAGCCCCTGCATCGAATAAAGGGTGCCCGCTTCGGCGTCAGTGACTCCCAAGGCTATTGGAAAATCTTTCGGCAAAGTGTTGCGAATATCCCAGAATGCGTAGATCAACTGCGCGTTTACAGTTATGAAAACTAGCTGAACAAACGCTATTGGGCTGAACCCGAAAGAACCTAAAAACTTTTTCATTGAATCCCCTATCATCATTGAATCTGAATCCTTGCAGCTTCACCCATGACTAGCTTGTCGCCGCATGGGCGGGCGTGCTGGAAGGGACGCTAGCTATGCAATTTGTTGCACGCAACCAACAGTTTGAAATCACTGAGAAATTCTAGGGGCAACCGCCCCATCCTCCCGCGCGGCAGGGTCAGGGGCAGCCGACAATGTGGAGGTGGGCGCTGGTGTGTGACCGCAAAGATTCGATTCTGTCTGCGCCGACGCCATCCTCGACCACTATGTCGTTGAAAACAGACAGCGCAGCCACCTGGTAATGCCCGTGGCCGTCGAATCTGGTCGAGTCGAGGAGCAGGACTTTCCGGTCGGCGATGTCAAGCAGGGTGCGCTTGGTCACCGCCGCGTCATAGTCGGGATGGTAAAGGACGCCGCCCACTAGCGCCGTGGTGGCCACGAAGACCGTATCCGCCCGCAATTCGGCGGCTTGCCGGGCGACTCCCAGCCCGAGGAACGAATCGGTCTGCGGGAAGTAGTCTCCGCCCAGGCCGATTAGCGAGAGGTCTGGCGCCAGGTCCGCCACATCTCTCATCAACGCAAGCGAGTGGGTGACCACGGTCAGGTTGCGCCGGGAAGCCAGCGCCGGAACCATTTGCGCGACCGTGGACGAATCGTCCAACACGATGACATCTCCGTCCCGGACCAGTTCGGCAGCCCGTGCGGCCAGCGCTTGCTTGACCGGGGTCCGCAGCGTGCGGCGCAGCCGGATGTCCGCTTCAGCCAGCCGGGGCGCCAACCGGCGCACACCGCCCCGCATCCGTTGGACACGCCCATCCGCGCTGAGCGCGTCCAGATCGCGGTGAATGGTCATCCGGCTGACTCCAAACCGCTCGACCAGTTCTTCAACCCGGACAACCGAGCGCCGCTCCACCAAACCAGCTATCTCGTCCCGCCGTTTTCCAGCGGGCAAGCCTGGCGTTACTTCATCGTCTGCGGCAGTCATTGACACCCTGCCAATGCTACAGGTGATACATCTACGTAACAAGGGGCCAGCAATTTCGGGAATTGATGTGACATCAACTGCGCATAGTGATACATTAGATGTTACATAGGGCTGCAAGGCAGCGGCCCACCCTAATGCAAGGACGCAGACATGACAGCTGGACTGCTCGATCCCCGGCAGCAATCTCTCCCCAACGACGCCACGGCGCGCTCAGTTCGGACCCGGCAAGAAGAGCCAGCCGAATCCCCGGAACCCACCACCGCCCGCGAAACCCTCGCTGACCGCATCGGACTGCCCGGCCAGCTGCGCTGGGGATTCATCGGCCTGGCGCTCTTCATGATCGGTGACGGCGTGGAGACCAACATCCTCACCCCTTTCCTCACCGGCGAGCATGGCTTCAGCATCATCAGCGCCGGGAGCTTGGTGACCTGCTACGGCGTCGTGGTCGCCATCGCCGCCTTCGTGTCAGCGGCGCTGTCCGATTTGTGGGGTCCGCGCCGGGTAATGGTGATCGGGGCGAGTGTGTGGATCGTCTGCGAACTGGCGTTCTTGACCTTCGCGCTGACCAGCTCCTCCACGGTGGCGGTATTCGCAAGTTACGGCGTGCGCGGCGTCGGCTACCCGTTCTTCGCCTACGGCTTCCTGGTCTGGATCGGGGCCACCGCCCGCGCTGAGCGCATGGCACGCGCCATCGGCTGGTTCTACGTCGCTTTCACCGCTGGCCTGCCCACGCTGGGCGCGCTGGTCGCCTCTACCAGCCTGTCGATATTCCACCTCAGCTACTACCAAACCCTGTGGGTGTCTCTCACGCTGGTCGTGGCAGGCAGCCTGGCGGCGCTGATCGGCGTCAAAGACAAAGTGGGACGCCGACCGCTGGCAGACCGGCCAGACCAGGTATTCGCAACGCTGACGCTGGGATTGCGGATGCTCGCAACCAACCCCAAAGCCAGGCTGGTGATGCTGACCAGGACCATCAACTCGATCCCGACCTACGGCATGGCGGTGTTTTTCCCCGCGCTCTTCGTGGATCGTTTCGGCTGGTCAATCGGCCAGTTCTTGATCTTGACCACGGTGATCTACGCCGTCAACATCCCATTCAACATCTTCTTCGGCTGGCTCGGAGACCGAATCGGCTGGAGCCGGACGGTCACCTGGTTCGGCGCGGTGCTCTGCGCGGCGGCGATGCTGTCGCTTTACGCGGTCCCGGCGTTCACCGTGGACGCCGGTTGGGCGGGCGCCTACGCGCTGACCCTGGCGTGCGGCGCGGTCTTCGGGATCGGCCTGGCCGGGTTCGTCCCGCTCTCGGCCATCGCCGTCTCCCTCGCCCCGGCCAACCCCGGAGCCGCGATGAGTTCCTACAACCTTGGAATCGGCGCTGCGGTCTTCGCCGGTCCGCTGCTCGTCGCGCTAGGGTACAACTGGATAGGCGCCAACGGCCTGGTGGTCCTCTTCTCCATCCTGTATCTGGTCGCCGCCATCATGGCGGCCTCGCTGCGCGGGACCCAACCTGGTTTCGGCAATGCCCAGACCGGACGCCACACCAACAAAGACGTTACCGACCAAAACCACCTCGACGGCAAATAAGGAGACAAGACTATGAAACTCAACAACGCGAATCTCGCGGCGCTGCCCGCAAACGTCAAGCGGCCCGGCTACGACCGCGCTGCGGTAACGGTCGGCATCGTCCACATCGGTGTGGGCGGCTTCCACCGCGCCCACCAGGCGATGTACCTGGACCAGCTGCTGAGCCAAGGCCTCGCCCGCGACTGGGGCATCTGCGGAATGGGGGTCATGCCCGCCGACGCGCGGATGCGGGATGCGCTCTCCACCCAAGACGGGCTGTACACGTTGGTGCAAAAGAACCCCGACGGGAGCCAGGACGTGCGGGTAATCGGCTCGATCATCGACTACGTTTACGCCCCCGATGATCCGAAGGCCGCCGTCGAGCGCCTAGCCGCGCCGAATGTGCGAATCGTCTCGCTGACCATCACCGAGGGCGGCTACAACTTCCACCAGGTGAGCGGCGAATTCGACCTCGGCAATCCGTTGGTGCAGGCTGATCTTGCCGATCCAGACCGCCCTGCGACGGTTTTCGGACTGGTGGTGGCCGCATTGCGGCTGCGCCGCGAGCGCGGGCTGGCCCCGTTCACCCTGATGAGTTGCGACAACGTTCAGGGCAACGGAATCATGGCCCGGCGCAGTTTCACGGCCTACGCCCAAGCTTTGGACCCCAGTTTGGCAGCTTGGATGGACACGCACGTCGCGTTCCCGAATTCGATGGTGGACCGGATTACTCCGGCGACCACCGACGCCGACCGCGCCGAGGTTGCCGAACTCATCGGCGTCGAAGATGCTTGGCCGGTGGTCTGCGAGGACTTCACCCAATGGGCGTTGGAGGATTCGTTCAACGCCGGGCGCCCGCCGTATGAGCGGGTCGGCGTCGAGGTGGTCGCCGATGTGGAGCCATACGAGCTGATGAAGCTGCGGCTGCTGAACGCCTCGCACCAGGGGTTGTG
>JAIRXX010000347.1 GCA_031268065.1 Propionibacteriaceae bacterium | reverse complement strand
ATGTCCTTTACGATGGTGAGCATCTCCGCTGGGTGCTCTTCTGCCAGGCTTCTTAGGAATGCGTCTGGGTGGACCGCGTTGACGCCCCATCTCTGAAGTTGCTCGTCTGGGAAGTCGCGAAGGTTCCGGGTCACTATCTGGGTTGCGTCCGCCTTGACAGCGGCGGCAAGCACATGTCGGTCGTCAGGATCCGGCAAGTCGAGTTGCGGTATCAGCTTTTCGTGGCCAACGACAATGGCGCTCCGGATTGCCTTGTTCATCAGCTCCCGTGTTCTAGCAAGGCGCGTTGTGTCGAGGTCGGGACGATTCTTCGCAAGGTTTTCGAACGCCTCGTCGAGGATCTTTTCGCTCCAGTGGGGCTGCGCTAGGCGTGCGATGCCGACGCGGATCAGCACGTCGCGCAGCGTGGAGGGATACAGGACGTTCGCGTCGTAGACGACGACTGGCGCCATTAGACGAGTCCGAGCTCAAAGGCTTCTGCTGCGAGCTCGTCGGCCGCCGCTTTCGCCTGCTGGTAGTCCTTGAGCATATATGTGGCCAGCGAGTCAGCGAAGACTCTCCTGTGGGTGCCAACCTTGCGGAAAGCGATCTCGCCCGCGTCTAGCAGGCCCACCAGGAAAGGCCTGGACACATTCAGCGCGTCGGCGGCCTGCTGGGTGGTGAGTTCGGCCCCGGCGGGCAGCACGCTCACCGAACCACCTTTCGACATGCTCTCCAAGATCTTGGCCAGGGCGCTGATCGCGGACTGGGGAACGATGACCTCGCCGGGTTCGCCTTCCACTCTCAGTCTGACATGCTCGCCCGAGCGGATGGCGCTGTCAATCCGAGCCATTGCCTCCCCCGCCAGGGCGATATCCTCAGGTGCCGGGGCAATCACTGCGGCTGCGATACTCATCTCTACCTCAATCGAAACAATCGATATAATCGAAATAAGTATAGCGCTTGTCGGGGCTGATGATAGCCAGAATTGGCGGCTGCGCGGCGCTGCAGGCCAACGACGACCGTTTCGCCAAGGAGCAATCCGCACTTCGTTGCGGACGGTATCGGTGCGGTTGGCATGGTCAAGGCACGCACCCCCCGGTCCTGCCCGCTGCGCTCACAGACCTCGGGCGAGGCGGTGGTAGGCCTGGTTCCAGCGGAGTTCTTTGCTGAAGGCGCGGGTGGTGGTGCCTTTGGTTATGAGGGCGAATTCGGTGCCTGCGATCTCGGCGAAGTCGGCCCAGGTGTCTGCGCCGATGGCTGTGGATATGCAGGTGTGGTGGGCGCCGCCCGCCGTCAGCCAGCATTCGGCGGAGGTGTAGAAGTCTGGATCGGGCACCCATACCGCGCGGGCCACGGGCAGGTTCGGCAGGGGCTGGTCAGGCCCGACGATTTGGACGGTGTTGGCGGTCAGCCGGAAGCGGTCGCGCATGTCGGCCAGCGACACCACGATGGCCGGGCCGGGGTCGGCGTCGAAGACCAGCCGCACCGGGTCGGCGCGGTTTCCGATGCCGAGCGGGTGGATTTCGCACTTCGGTCGTTGCTGGGTCAGGCTGGGGCAGACTTCCAACATGTGCGCGCCCAGGATGCGTTCTTGGCCGGGGGCCAGGTGGTAGGTGTAGTCCTCCATCAACGAGGCCCCGCCAGACAGGCCTTGGCCCATCACTTTCGCCGCGCGGACCAGGATGGCCGTCTTCCAGTCGCCCTCCGCGCCGAAGCCGTAGCCGTCGGCCATCAGCCGTTGCACTGACATGCCGGGGAGCTGGGCCAGGGTGCCCAAGTCCTCGAAATTGGTGGTGAACGCCGTTGCGCCGTGTACCTCCAGGAAACCGCGCAGGGCGATTTCGAGTTTCGCGGAATAGACCAGCGAGTCGTGCCGCCCGCCGCCTCCGCCCAACTCGGGGGCGACGTCGTAGCGGTCCTGGTACTCGGCGCACAGGCTCTCGGCAGCGACATCGCTGACCTGTGCGACCGCGTTGGCAAGGTCGTTGACGCCGTAGGTGTTCACACTGACGCCGAAGACGTGCTCCGCCTCTACTTTGTCGCCCTCGGTCACCGCGACATCGCGAATATTGTCTCCGAAACGGATCAATTTCATCGAACGGGTGGCGGCGGCGCCCGCTGCGGCACGTACCCACTCGTCGAGCCGCTTGGCGACTGCTGGATTGGAGACGTGTCCCACCACCGTCTTCCGCGATATTGCGAGCCGGGATTCGATATAGCCGAATTCCCGGTCGCCGTGCGCTGCCTGGTTGAGGTTCATGAAATCCATGTCGATGGTTGACCAGGGCAGTTCGACATTGGCCTGGGTGTGCAAGTGGCACAGCGGCTTGCACAAGGCGTCTAGACCGGCGATCCACATCTTCGCCGGTGAGAAAGTGTGCATCCAGGCGATGACGCCGATGCATTCGTCGGTGGAATTCGCTTCCAACATCATGCGCCGGATCGAATCTTTGCTAGTCAGCGTGGGTTTCCAGACGACTTCGGCGATCAATCCCGACTCTTGGAGTGCTGCCGCTATCCGCTGGGAATTTTCGGCCACCTGCTCCACCACCTCAGGGCCATAGAGGCCCTGGCTGCCGGTGATGAACCATACCTGCTGTGTCATTGGGTTTTCCTTCCGCTGCGGGTGTGGATTGGAGTCATTTGCTTTCGCCGTGCCAGGCGCTCACTGCCCGTAGACGTTCTGGTACCGGTCGAAAAGCCGGTCTACGTTTGCCTGGGGAATCGGCGTAGGCTCAC
>JAIRXX010000333.1 GCA_031268065.1 Propionibacteriaceae bacterium | reverse complement strand
GGAGAAATCTGTCGGCAGGGCGATGGCTTCGTCCAGCGAATTGGTGTGCAGCGACTGGGTGTGACCCTGGGTGGCGGCCATAGCCTCCAAGCAGGTGCGGGCGACGTTGTTGTAGACGTCTTGCGCGGTCAGCGACCAGCCAGAGGTCTGCGAATGCGTGCGCAGGCTCATCGACTTCGGGTTCTTCGGCCCGAATTGCCGCACCAGGCGTGCCCAAAGCAGGCGTGCCGCCCGGAACTTGGCAACTTCCATGAAGAAATTCGTCGAGATCGCCCAGAAGAACGACAGCCGGGGCGCGAATTGATCGACCTTCAGCCCCACCGACTCTCCGGCGCGGATGTATTCCACGCCATCGGCCAGGGTGTAAGCCATCTCAATCGTCGGCGTGGCGCCCGCCTCCGACATGTGGTAGCCGGAGATGGAGATCGAGTTGTACTTCGGCATATTCGCGCTGGTGAAGGCGAAGATGTCGGAGATGATCCGCATCGAAGGCGCCGGAGGATAGATGTAGGTGTTGCGCACCATGAACTCTTTGAGGATGTCGTTCTGGATGGTGCCACCCAACTGCTCCAGCTTCACGCCCTGTTCCTCGGCGGCGACGATGTAGAGGGCGAGGATCGGCAGCACAGCGCCGTTCATCGTCATCGAGACCGTCATCTGATCGAGCGGGATGCCGTCGAAGAGCTGGCGCATATCCAGGATCGAGTCAATCGCCACCCCAGCCATGCCGACATCGCCGGTGACCCGGGGATGGTCGGAGTCATAGCCGCGGTGGGTGGCCAAGTCGAAAGCCACCGACAGGCCCTTCTGGCCAGCGGCCAGATTGCGGCGGTAGAAGGCGTTCGACTCTTCAGCGGTGGAGAAACCCGCGTACTGGCGGATCGTCCAAGGCTGATTCACATACATCGTGGAATACGGCCCGCGCAAGAACGGCGGGAAGCCCGGATAGGTGTGCAAGAAGTCGATGCCGTCCAACGAGGACAGATCGAAGATCGGCGGCACGTCGATCTGATCTGGGGTCTCCCAAGCGGCGTCGAAGTCGGGGATGGCTGCGGCGATGGCGGCGAATTGCGCGGCGGCTTCGGCAGGCGGCTGCCCGTCGCCTAAGCCCAGCTCAGTGAAATTCGGAAGGCTCATTTGGCTGCTCCAATCTTGTCCAGAGTCGTGGAGAGGAAGGCGACCACATCCATCCCGTCGAAGATTTCGCCATCAATGACGGAATCGGCCTCGTCAGTCCCGGTCTCGGCCTTGCGTCCGGCGATGTAGACGGTCTCCACACCGGCGGCTTTGAGCGCCTTGGCCACTTCGATCCCCTGATCGGCATAGACCTTCGCCGAAGATGCCAGCACGGCGCACTTGGCGCCAGCCGCACTCGCCTGGGCGGCGATCTCTGCCGGAGTGCCGCCCTCGGACTGGACCAGGGCGATCCCGGCCACCGCAAACAGCGGCTTGGTGAAGCCCTCGCGCCCGCCAAATTCGCGCCTCTCGCCCAGACAGGCCAAGAAAACCTGCGGTTTGGGATCGGAGAGGGCCGAACGGTCGCGCAGCGCCTCGAAGACCTCTGCGTCCCGATGCCAGCTCAACCCGCCCCGTTCTGGGGCCGCCGGGCGCTGGCGCACGTCAATGGCGACTTCCTCCTCGCGGGGGAACATCGAGACCCCGGTGATCGGGAGCTTGCGGGTGGCGAGCCGCTTGGCCCGCTCGGCGTTGACCACCGCAATGGCTTTGGCGGCCTCACCCGACGTCAGCCAGTCGGCCATGCCGCCCGCTGCCTCGATCTGCTGGAAAAGATCCCAGGCTTTCTCGGCAAGCTGATCGGTGTAAGCCTCTACGAAGTACGCGCCGCCAGCAGGGTCGTTCACCCGGCCGATATTCGACTCTTCGGCGGCTAGCAACTGGATGTTGCGGGCCAGCCGGCGGGAGAAATCGGTGGGCAGGCCATGAGCGGTGTCGAAGGGCAACACGGTCACCGACTCGGCAACGCCCACCGCCCCGGCAAAGCAGGCGATAGTGGTGCGGAGCAGATTCACGTAGGTGTCGTCTCGGGTGAGCATCCGCCAAGATGTCACAGCGTGTTGGACGGCCCCGCGCTTGTCAGCCGGAACCCCGCAAGCCTCACCGATCCGGTCCCAGACCCGGCGGAAGGCACGCAGCTTGGCAATCGAGGTGAACTGGTTGGCATTGACCGCGACTCGGAATTCAATCTGGGACATGGCGTCGGTGGGGCTGATCCCAGCGGCTTCCAGGGCACGCAGGTAGGCGACCCCGGTGGCGGCGGCGATGGCCACCTGCTGGATCTCCCCAGCCCCGGCGTTGTCATAAGGCAACAGGTCAACGCAGATCGCCTTCATGCCCGGAGCTTCCCGCAGGCAGGCATTCACCCATTCGGCGAGCCAATCTACCTCTGGGGTCTTGCCGTTGACGGCGGCGAAGCCGATTGGATCAAGCCCGAGGCTGCCCTTGGCGGTGGTCGGTTCGCCGTTGGGGCTGATGTATCCGGCCAGCGCGAAGGCTGCGGCGATTTGGTCGTCATAGGAACTGACCGAGAGCGCCGCCACATCCGGATTCACGCCCGCAAGCGCGGCGGAGACGTCCTCGGCCTTGATCGCGTCCGCGCCGACGCGCAACCAGATCGAGGTGGCGCCGCGTTCCAGATCAGCCAAGATTTCTTTGTTGGTGAAAGCCGCGTCGGGATCTTCGTGCAACGTGCGGACATCCCAAGCGTCCATATCGCCGTCTTTCACTGTCGTACCCCGGGTGAATGGAGCCACACCGGGATATCCCAACTCCCCCTCGTACTTCGTGTAAAGCGGCTCAATCGTCAAGCCATCAACTGATGTCGAGCGCAATCGCGCCAAGGCCTGTTCAATAGTCAATTCCTTGCCCGGTGGACGACGCCGATTGAGGACCTTCAGGACCTCTACCTCCCACTCTTCCCAAGTGGGGGCGGCGAAATCGCCGGCAAGCTGCAACATGTCGGTCATGAGGCTAAGCCTATCGGGAATGGCGGACTGTTTTTGTGGTCCGACCAAAAACGGCTAGCGGCGTCGAAATTTGGCTAGAATAGGGGAGGTTGTAGCCTTCGCCCCTAGCTGGGCTGACCGGGATTCTCAGCCCAGTATTTGCCGCACCAGCGCCGCCGCCGATCCGACCATCAGCGTCGTCTCCCGCTGCCAATCGGCCTCCTGGTTTCGGAACGGCCCGGTGGCCAGGGAGATGATCACCGCCGCCGCCCGCAAGCGCAATTCGCCTGGATCGACCTGGGTGTCGAAGACCGGCACCCATTCCCTGATCAGGCGGTGGACCCGTTCAGTCTGCACCTGGTTCATATGTTGGATCGTGGACAGGTGCGCCACCAGGCAGGCCAGATCGTCCACCCTGCGCCCAGGCCCGACCGTATCCACGTCGAGAAGCCCAACGATGTGCCCGTCCCGCACCTGCAATTGGCCCTCGTGGAAGTCGCCGTGGCTTGGCTCAAAGCCGATCTCAGTGTCAGCCAGGCCGCTTTGGATGTCCGAGACCAGGCCGTTCAGCCTGGCGCCCAGCGCGGGCATGCTCTCTTGGACTATCGCGGCGTAGTGCGGCAGCGAATCGGTCCAGGGTGGGCGTCTCGGCAATTCGCACACCGCTGGGGGCAGCTTGTCCAAGACGTCCAAGAGTTCAGCTGCCGAGCAGGGCGGCTGGGCTGCGAAGATCGCCTCCGCCAAGGGCCGCCCGGTCAATTCCGACAAGATCAGCAGGTGGTCCGGGGTGACTGCCTTGACCTCGGCCACCGGCAAACCGGCATCGGACAGCAGTTGGTGGCGCCGCACTATCTCAGCCGCGTATTTGGCGCGCAGCACTTTGACATAGACGGCCTCGCCGGTGTCGCGGTGGGTCACTTTGAGGACGGCGCGGCGCCGGGGGCGGTAGCCGATCATTTTCAGCAGCAATTGCTCTGGGCGCACATCGCCGGGGAAGATTCGGTGCAGATTGCAGACTTCGGCCATCGACTCCGGATAGGCCGCCCGGGCCAGGCCAGGCAGGTCCGGGTCTTGCGGATAGAGCCAGAACGCGACTTGGCGGTCCCCGTCGGCGAAGACGTCAGCGACGGCGTCGGCCTCGCTCAGGCCGTCTGCCCGGCAACTCACCCCCAAAACTTCCTCGCGCCTGCCGTAGGACCAATCCACCACAGCCTGATAGGTGACGACGGTGGAGCGCCCCGGATCGCGGTCGATCTGATCGGCTTGCCAGCTCGCAAGCTGGCCTCCGGCATGGCTGACGGCTGTGGCCAGCAGCGGCTCCACCCGCGCGGAAGTGAGCAGGGAGAACCCATCCACGTCTTCCATGCCCGCCTCCTAGCTGGTCTGCGCCGCCAGCTCTGGTTCTGGAGCGATCTTTACCCGTGCGGCGCGCTTGCCGTCAAGTTCGGTGACCGTGAAGCGGAATCGGACTGGCTCTCCCCCGGCGTCTTCTGGAGCGAGGGTGACCAGGCAAGACGCGCCGACTTGCGGCAAT
>JAIRXX010000225.1 GCA_031268065.1 Propionibacteriaceae bacterium | reverse complement strand
CCATCGGGCTGCAGCGCACCATGACTGAATTGGCCTATCTGCGCGACGCCGAGGCTAGCGGCATAATCGATCAATCTGCCAATGTCCGGGCCGAAGAATTGCTATTGCGAATCCGCAGGTTGCGGCCCACTGCGATCTCCGATCCACGCGGTATGCGGGTGTCTTGGCCTAAACTGCGTCTCAGAAAACGGATATCGAAGGCGGAATCTAGCAACTGGCCCACCGATATGGGGGCAAATGGCGGCATTGCTCGGTATTCTGCTGTAGATCCAAAGTGGGGACCGCCCCAAGGATAGGAGTCAAGGATGGAGACACCTCAGCTTGACTCGGCGCTGGCAAAGCTTCGCGCCGCCTTGGCCGGTATTCGGCTCCCATTGGAATCGCCTTCGGCTTTGGCGGCGGCGGACTACGCCAGGCGCCAGGTTGTCCAGTTGGATGATTACATCTTGCCCAGGCTGGCCGAGCAAAACGCCCCCTTGCTCGCCGTGGTCGGCGGCTCGACTGGCGCCGGGAAATCGACGTTGGTCAATTCGCTGGTGCGGCGGGTGGTCAGCCCCTCGTCGGTGCTGCGCCCGACCACCAGGACGCCGATCTTGGTCCACAATCCGGCTGATCGGCATTGGTTCGACTCGGAGCGTATTTTGCCGGGCTTGCGGCGCGGCGGCGATGAGGATGGCGTCGGCGCGCTGAGCTTGGCCGAGGATTTGACGCTGCCAGCCGGTCTGGCGCTGCTGGATGCTCCCGACATTGACTCAGTGGTGGCGGAGAACCGCCAACTGGCCACCCAGCTGTTAGACGCCGCCGATCTGTGGATTTTCCTCACCACCGCCGTCCGCTATGCCGACGCGGTGCCCTGGGAATATCTGCGCCAGGCGGCGGATCGCAATGCGCTGGTAGCGGTGGTGCTGGACCGGGTTCCGGCGATCGCCACCAGGGAGGTTTCCGGCTACTTGGCCGACATGCTGCGCCAGCGCGGGCTGGGATCGTCCAAGCTCTTCTGCGTGCCCGAGACCGAATTGGACGAAAACGGGCTGTTGCCGCAGGCGATGGTCTCCGAGCTGACGCGCTGGCTGGCCGAACTCGCCCAAGACTCCGCCGCGCGGCGCAGGGCGGTGGCGCAGACCCTGGGCGGCGCAGTTCAGGCGATGTCGCGGAATGTGCCCAAGGTCGTCCAAGCGCTGCGCGAGCAGGAAGCCGAATTGGTCGGCCTGCGGGAGATGGCCAGCAGGGCCTATCGCGAGGCCAACGCCCGGATCGCGGAACAGACCACCAATGGCACGATGCTGCGCGGCGAAGTGCTGGCCCGGTGGCACGATTTCGTCGGCACCGGGCAATTCTTCCGCGCCGTCGAACAGAAGATCGGCAGCCTGCGTGACCGGATCACGGCTTTCTTCTCCGGCACGTCCAAGCACGCCGCTGAAACCGGCGCCGCGATCAGGGCTGGCCTGGAAATCTTGATCCGGCAGGAGGCCGAGGCAGCTGCGGGCCGGGTCCACGATGCCTGGGAGGCTGATCCGGCTGGGCGGGGCGTGGTGGTCGGCGCCAGTTGGGACATCGGGCACGGCTCGCCGAGCTTGGCCGGCGCCGTCGGTGACTTGGTGCGGGCCTGGGAGGCCGACGTGCTGCAGCTGGTGGGTGAGGCCGAGGTGCCGAAGCGGGTCCAGCCTCGCTATCAGGCGTTGGGGGTGTCTGGGGTCAGCGCCTCCTTGATGGTCTTCGTTTTCGCGCAGACCGGTGGGCTGATCGACGTTGCAGCCGATGCCGCCGACCGGGTAGCCGTCGGGACTGCCGCATTGGCCGGGCGGGCGTTGGACGCCATATTCGGCCCCCAGGAAGTGCGTCGCCTCGCGCTGAGCGCCAAGAACAATCTCGACTATCGAATTAGCGAATTGCTCAACACAGAGGAATACCGCTATGGCAAATTGTTAGACGAATTAGGAGTCGATCCAGCTATAGCGGTGGAATTGGCCGGTGCTCTGGCTGAGACGGAGTTTGCCCGCCAAGGCGATTCAAGGTTAGGCGGCGATTTGATGGGTGAGGTGCGGTGATGGATGCTCAAACCACCCAATTGTCCCGCTTCAGTGCGCACACCGAGGATCTTGCCGCTCGGGTGCAGGCATTGCAGCAGGTGCTCACCCTCGTTGAGGGGCGGATCGACCGGACCACCATCGAAACGGTGCGCGACGTGCTCCGGCGGGCTGGCCAGCGTACCGCCGTCAGCGGTGAGAAGACGGTCGTCGCCCTGGTCGGGCCGACCGGCGCCGGAAAATCGAGCCTATTCAACGCGCTCACCGGGGCGCATTTCGCGGAAGTCGCAGTGCGGCGGCCAACCACCTCCGAGGCGCGCGCGGTCGTTTGGGGAGAGCAGCTGCCCAACGAGCTGCTCGACTGGTTGGAGATCGGCCAACGCCATCTGGTCTCCCCAGCTGACGCCGAGTTGAACGATCTGGTGCTGATCGATCTGCCGGATTACGACTCGGTGGAAGCCAAGCACCGGGAGACAGTGGACCGGCTGGTGAAAGTGGTGGACGCACTGATCTGGGTGGTGGACCCGGAGAAGTACGCCGACGCCGCGCTGCACGAGGGATACCTCAAGCCGTTGAGCGAATACGCCGAGGTGATGATGGTCGCCTTCAACAAGGCCGACATGCTGACTGAGGCGGATATGAACCGCTGCGTGCGCGATCTGCGGCGGCTGCTCAACGAGAATCGCCTCGACGCGACCCGCATCGTGGTCACCGCTGTGGCTTACAACACCGGGGTGTCGTCGTTGCTGGAGATGGTGAAGCGCACTGTGGCCGCCAAAGTGGCCATGTCGGCTCGGCTCTCCAGGGATATCAGCGTTGCGGCCTATTCCATAGAGATCGAATTGGGCAAGACTGTTCCGACGGTCAACCGGCGGCAAA
>JAIRXX010000216.1 GCA_031268065.1 Propionibacteriaceae bacterium | reverse complement strand
CACTTGCTGGATAGTTTGCATTCCGCCAAAGGCGTCATGGCCGACGTCGTAGTGCCCGCCAAGGCCGATCACCGATATGGGGTGGCTCGCGGCTAGCTCGAAGAGTTGGTTCAAGCCGCGAACAAAGGTGGTGGCCACCTGAAGCGGCGCGAACGCTGGCAGTCCATCAATCATTTGCAAGACGGTGGTGGAATCGTCCAACAGGATCGAGGAACCCGGCTCGACGTATTTCAGCGCTGCCTGGGCCAGTGCCCGTTTCTCGCTGACCTGGGAGGACAAGCGGTAGCTCATATGGCTCTCGATGACGCCGGAGGGTTGGACGCTGGCCCCGCCTCGGAAACGCTGCACCACTCCGCGCTTCTCCAACTCCGTTAGGTCGCGATGGATGGTGACAAGGCTGACCTCGAATTCGTCGGCCAATTCCTGCAGGGTCTTGGACCCCGCCGCCGCCACAGCCTCCCCGACAGCCTGGCGCCTGTGCTGCACGGCACGCCCACCCCGCGCGGCAGCAGTTCCAGCAGTATCGCCCTTGCCATCCATCTTTCATCCTTCCTGCCACTGCTCAGCGATTCTTTCATCCATAGTGACTTGTTGCGAGCAACATAGCAAAAGACCGGTGAGCCTGCCTCCGTCTCCTGGAATTGCACCTTGACAGCGACACTTCCGACTGTTAATTTATCACCAATACTGAAAGATTCTTCATCGATCTATGCAAGGAATAAACTGATGACTGAAAACTTCTCAAGCCTGATGCAGGTTTCCAGCGCAGCCGAGTTGGTGGTGCTGAGCCTGGACTCGACGTCAGGGATTGAAGCCATAGCCACTCTTGCCGGGCGACTGGTCGCCCGTGGCAACGTGACCGACCATCAACGATTCGTCGCCGACGTCCTGCACCGAGAAGAGCAATTCTCCACCGAGCTACCTTGGGGGATTGCCATGCCCCATGCCCGCTCCACAGCGGTCCGAGACTTTGCGATCGCCATTGGCCGAAGCGACGAGGGATTTTTCTGGAATTCGGAAAGCGAAGAAGCCACCCGCCTGGTGGTGATGCTCGCCGCCCCAGACGCCAAAGACGGCTCCGACTTCATCGAAGTGTTATCCGCGCTTGCCAAAGCGCTGTTAGACGAAGAATTCCGGGAGGCGATGCTTTCCAGTGGGGACGCTGGCGCACTGATCGGAACCTTCGCCGAGCGAGTCCCGCTCAACCGTGACAATCACTACAACCCCGACAATCCCGCGTGATCCGCTGCGGGCAACTCGAAAGGAACACAACGACGTGACAGAGAAAACCAAGGGTGGGATACCCAAGTTCTGGAAGAATTGGGGCCAATACTTCGGCACCGGCGCTTCTTACATGATACCCGTCATTTTAATCGGCGGCTTCGGCACCGGCCTCGGCCAGCTGCTCGGCGCCAGCCCCGCCGACCCGGAGGCAGGCAGCGAGTTGGCTCGTTTCCTCTACGGCATCGGCAATGTCGGCATGACATTCTTCGTGCCGGTACTCGCGGCGTACCTCGCCTTCGCCATCGCTGATCGCATCGCCATCGCCCCCGGCCTGGTCACCGGATACTTCGCGGTACAGCTCGGCACCGGCTTTCTCGGCGCGTTGATTGCCGGGTTCCTAGTCGGCTATCTAGCCCTGTTATTCATCCGTAAAATCAAACCGCCACCTTGGCTCATAACGGTCTGGCATTTCCTGACACCCTTCATCATCGTCTTGATAGTGGGGGCGGCGTTCCAATGGATCATCGGACCGCCCATCGCCGCCGCCAGCCAGGCGCTCACCGACTGGCTGACTTCGCTCTCGGCGGGCGGGGCGACAGCGATAGTTCTCGGCTTGATCATCGGAGGCATGACCGGCATCGACGCGGGCGGGCCGATAAACAAAGTGGCATTCTTCTTCGCGCTGGGGACCCTCGGCCAGGGAGTCTTGGAGCCAATGGCAATGTTCATGGCTGCAGCGCCGGTGCCCTCCATAGGACTGGGCGTTGCGGCCCTTGTAGGCGGCAAGCTGTTCTCTAAGGACGAGCGTGAGTACGCCGGTGGCTCACTGATACTCGGCACGCTTGTGGGCTTCTCCGAGGGCGCGCTCCCATACATCGTCAAAGACATCATCCGAGTGGCGGCAGCAGCCGCAATAGGCGGCGCGGTGGCCGGTGGCCTAGCCGGACTTTTCAGCCTGACAATGCCAGCGCCAGCAGCAGCGGTGTTGGGACTCATGGTCAGCGACAACCCGCTCCTCTACGCGGTGTGCGTGCTGGCTGGCTCGTTCGTCTGCGCAGCATGTGTGATCCTGTTCAAACGTTTCATCCGCTTCGACACCAAGAATGTCGCGGAGGTGGCGTCATGAGCGGGAATATCGTGGCAGTGACCGGTTGCGTGATCGGCATGGCGCACAGCCGGATGGCCGCAGAGGCGCTGCGCAAAGCGGCAGCTGCCGAAGGGATTCAGTTCGCCGTCGAGATTCACGGTTTCGCCGGGGTGGAGGGAAAACTCTCAGCGGAGCAGA
>JAIRXX010000097.1 GCA_031268065.1 Propionibacteriaceae bacterium | reverse complement strand
CAACCGCTGCAGCAATCCGCCGATGAGGAAATAGAGCTGGCGCAGACCCATCAGCGCGAAAACATTCGCGGCGAACACCAGGTAGGCCTCCTGGGTCAGCCCGTAGATCGCCGGTATGGAGTCCAGCGCGAACAGCAGGTCAACGGAGCCAAGCGCCACGATGACGAAGAACATCAGCGTGGTGTAGCGCTTGCCGTCGATCTTGACCATGATTTTCCGGCCTTGGAAGTCATTGGTGGAACGGAAAGCCCGCTTGGCGAAACGCATCACGGCGTTTTCGGTGGGTTCCCCCTCCAGATTGTCATCGGAGCGGTATTCCAGATACAGCTTCAGCGCGGTGTAGATCAGGAAGGCGCCGAAAATGAAGAACACCCAGCTGAATGCCTCGATCAGCGCCGCCCCCGCCGCGATGAAGGCACCGCGGAAGATTAGCGCCAAGATGATCCCGAACATAAGCGCGTACTGCTGAAATTGCCTGGGCACCCGCATACTGGCCATGATGATCACGAAAATGAACAGGTTGTCCACGCTCAGCGAATATTCGGTGAGCCATCCGGCGAAGAATTCCGCGCCATAGCGCGAGCCGTAGAAAACCCAGATCCCGATCCCGAAGACCACCGCCAATGTGGAGTACACCCCGATGGCGATCCCGCATTCCCTCATCGTCGGCTCGTGTGGACGCCGGCCTATCACGATCAGGTCGAAGGCCAACACGCCGATAAGGATGACGATGGTCACTAGCCATACGACGGGTGTCAGATGCATGGGCAAACCTGCCTGCCGGTGTTAGTTGAGCGTGAAGAACCCATCCTATCTACTACCCTCCACCAGCTCACGCAGGCTGCGTTTCACATCGGCTATCTCATCGCGCAGTTGGGCGGCGACCTCGAAGCGCAAGTCTTTGGCGGCGGCGTGCATCTGCCCAGTCAGCTCATCGATGAGGTCGGCAAGCTCTTGGGCAGGCACCTGAGCCCAATCCCTGGCCCGCGCCACGTCCTTTGCGGAGTCGCTCAACATCGGCCTCGCCTTCGCCACCAACGCTGTTGTGTCGGCGTCCTCGCGGGCGAGCAATTCGGTGATGTCGGAGATCTTCTTCCGCAACGGCTGTGGATCGATCCCGTGCGCGGTGTTGTAGGCCACTTGCTTTTCCCGCCGCCGATTCGTCTCACTGATGGCATGAGCCATCGAGTCAGTGATTTTGTCCGCGTACATGTGGACCTGCCCGGCCACATTTCGCGCCGCCCGGCCAATCGTCTGGATCAACGACCGCTCCGAACGCAGGAAACCCTCTTTGTCGGCGTCGAGGATCGAGACCAAGGAGACCTCGGGGAGATCAAGCCCCTCCCGGAGCAGGTTGATCCCAACCAGCACGTCGAAGCTGCCCAGCCGCAAATCGCGCAGCAGCTCTATCCGCTTCAGGGTGTCTATCTCGGAGTGGAGATAGCGGGCTTTGACCCCGTTCTCCAGCAGGTAATCGGTCAAATCCTCTGACATTTTCTTCGTCAGCGTGGTGACCAAGACCCGCTCTTTCCGCTCGGCGCGGATGTTGATCTCTGCGAGCAGGTCGTCAATCTGGCCCTTCGTCGGCTTGACGATGATCTCCGGATCGACCAGGCCAGTCGGGCGGATCAGCAATTCGACATGGCCATTCGACCGCGCCAGCTCGTACGGCCCCGGAGTTGCCGACAGGTAGACCGTCTGCCCGATCCGCTCGGTGAATTCCTCGAAGCGCAACGGCCTGTTGTCCAGGGCGGACGGCAACCGAAAGCCATGCTCGACCAAGGTGCGCTTCCGCGACATGTCGCCCTCATACATGCCGCCGATCTGCGGCACGCTGACATGCGACTCGTCTATGATCAGCAGGAAATCCTCCGGGAAGTAGTCGATCAGGCAGTTGGGCGGGCTGCCTGGCCCGCGCCCGTCGATATGGCGGGAGTAATTTTCGATGCCGGAGCAGGTGCCGATCTGGCGCATCATCTCGATGTCGTAGGAAGTGCGCATCCGCAACCGCTGCGCCTCCAACAGCTTCTGCTCGCTGTCCAACTCTTCCAAGCGCTCAGCCAATTCCGCCTCAATGGCGCCGATGGCGCGCTCCATCCGCTCCGGCCCGGCGACGTAATGCGAAGCCGGGAAGATGTAGACCTCGTCGTCGGTGGTTATCACCTCGCCGGTCAGCGGATGCAGGGTGGAGAGCTGTTCGATCTCATCTCCGAAGAACCCCACCCGCACCGCGTGCTGCTCGTACATCGGGAAGACCTCAACGGTGTCCCCCCGGACCCGGAAGGTGCCCCTGGTGGCGGCCAGATCGTTGCGGGTGTATTGGATGTCCACCAGCCTGCGCAGCAACGTGTCGCGGTCAACTTCCTCACCCACTTTTAGCCTGACCATCCGATCCACGTACTCTTGCGGCGTACCCAATCCGTAGATGGCGGAGACGGTGGCGACAACGATCACATCGCGCCTGGTCAGCAGCGAATTGGTGGCGGAATGCCGCAACCGCTCCACTTCTTCATTGAGCGAAGAGTCCTTCGCGAGGTAGGTGTCCGTCTGCGGGATATACGCCTCGGGCTGGTAGTAGTCGTAATAGGAGACGAAATATTCCACGGCATTGCGCGGGAAGAACCCGCGCAGCTCGTTGGCGAATTGGGCGGCCAACGTCTTATTGGGCTGCATCACCAAGATCGGGGCTTGCACCCGCTCCGCCAGCCAGGCGACGGTGGCGGTCTTACCAGTGCCGGTAGCACCGAGCAGGACGATATCTTGCTCCCCGGCTCCCAGGCGGCGCTCCAACTCGTCGATGGCCTGGGGCTGATCCCCCGCTGGCTCGAAATCAGCCTCAACCTTGAACGGGGCCACCCGGCGTTGCACATCAGTCACTGGACGCATGTAGACCAGCATAAGACGTGCCACCGACAATTAATT
>JAIRXX010000095.1 GCA_031268065.1 Propionibacteriaceae bacterium | reverse complement strand
AGAGAATTTCCCGATTTCGGGACGCACCCTCTCCAGCCACCACATCGCCGCGCTGGGCCAGATCAAGCGGGCAGCCGCGCTGGCCAATGCCGAACTCGGAACGATCTCAGCCGAGATTTCAGCCGCTATTGTTTCCGCCGCCGATGAAGTCATCGCCGGACAGCATGACTCGGAATTCCCGATTGACGTCTTCCAGACCGGATCGGGCACCTCTTCCAATATGAATACCAACGAGGTGATCGCCACCTTGGCCACTCGTTCCCTTGGTTCGCCGGTGCATCCGAATGACCATGTGAACGCCTCACAGTCATCCAACGACGTCTTCCCGTCGTCCATCCACATCGCCGCGGCGCAGGCGATCAATGCCGAGCTATTCACTGGCCTGGAACGGCTGGCATCGGCGCTGGAGGCCAAGCAGGCCGAATTCGCAGCCGTGGTGAAGTCTGGGCGCACTCACTTGATGGACGCCACCCCGATCACCCTCGGCCAGGAATTCAGCGGCTACGCCACCCAAATCCGCTACGGCATCGACCGGGTGAAGGCGGCGCTCCCCCGCCTGCTGGAGCTTCCGCTCGGCGGCACGGCGGTCGGCACCGGGATCAACACCCCGCCTGGCTTCTCCGCCCGCGTCATCGCGTTGGTGGCCGAGCACACCGGCGTGCCTTTCGCTGAGGCGGAGAACCACTTCGAGGCGCAAGCGGCTCAGGATTCACTGGTGGAGACCTCCGGGGCGCTGCGCACGATAGCGGTCAGCCTGGTGAAGATCGCCAACGACCTGCGTTGGATGGGTTCTGGACCGCGCACCGGCATCGGAGAGATCGCGCTGCCCGACCTGCAGCCTGGCTCGTCCATCATGCCCGGAAAGGTGAACCCGGTGCTGCCGGAGGCGACAGTGATGGTCGCCGCCCAGGTGATCGGGAACGACGCGGCACTGGCCTTCGCCGGCGCCCAGGGCAATTTCGACCTGCTGGTGATGCTGCCGGTGATGGCCCGCAACCTGCTGGAGTCGATCACGCTGATCGGCAACGTCTCCCGCCTGTTGGCAGAGCGCTGCGTGGACGGGATCACCGCCAACGTAGAGCGTTGCCTGGAGCTGGCTCAGTCCTCCCCCTCCATCGTCACCCCGCTCAACCGGGTGATCGGCTACGAGGCGGCAGCCAAGATCGCCAAACACTCGGTGAAGGCCAACCTGACCGTCGCCGACGCGGTGCGCGACCTCGGCTACATCGAGCGCGGCGAGATCACCGAGGAACAGTTGGCCGCAGCCCTCGACGTCACCAAGATGACCGGCAGCCACTAATCCCCACCGACGCCAATCAACCTGAAAGCGGCGTGCCGGAACTGGTCCGGCACGCTGCTTTCGGCCATTTCGCCCTGTTTCCCACGCATCAAGCGTGGCCGCACCAGATGCAATGACGAGGTGTCGGCATCATTGGGTTCGCGGAATATTCCATCGCCCCAGCACCGCTGCAAGCTGAGAAAGATCCCGCCTGTCGCCAACCCCTAAGAGCGAGAGGCGAAGAGTCCCAACCACTTCAGCCTAGAGCGGCCAACTCCGCATCGGTCAGCGTCAGATCGACGGCGGCCACAGAATCCAAGATCGTTTCCGGACGGGACGAGCCTGGTATCGGCAGCACGTTCGGCCCCTTTGCCAGCAGCCAGGCAAGTGCGACTCGCTGGACGCTGACCTCGTGTTCGCTGGCGACACGGTGGAAGGCGCTGTAATCCCCGCCGTCGGCGTAGGCGGCTGACAGCCCTCCCAGTGGCCGGTAAGGGATGAAAGCCAGACCACGTTCGGCGCTAAAGGCGATATCCGGCTCAGCTTTGCGACATGAGGCAGAAAATTGGTTCTGCACCGATACGAGCTTGTCACCGAGGATTTCCCGCGCCGCATCGATCTGGCCGTGATCCACGTTTGAGAGTCCGGCGTAGCGGATCACACCGTCGTCCAGCAATTCCCTGAGCGCCCCAACTGATTCAACGAAAGGCACTTGCGGATCGGGGCGGTGGAATTGGTACAGGTCTATCGCTTCGACCCGCAACCGCTTGGCGCTCGCACGGGCAGCTTGGCGAAGGTGCTCCGGACGCCCATCGGTGAGCCAGCTACCATCCGATGGCCGATAATGCCCACCCTTGGTCGCCAACAGCAAGCCAGGCACCCGCCCATGAGCGGCCAATGCCTCAGCGACAAGTTCCTCATTGTGGCCCGGATGCTCCCCGGCCATGTGGTAGGCATCGGCGGTGTCGATCAAGGTGACCCCAGCGTCCAGCGCGGCTGCGATGGTTTTAAACGCCTGCTCCCATGACGGCCTGCCCTCGATGGAGAGCGGCATCGCCCCCAATCCAATCTCACTGACCTGGAATGGTCCAATATTTCTGGTTTTCATTGTTTTCCTAATCAGTCACGAGCCAGCCATCTCGGCAAACTCTTGGTTTGATTGGCCGCCTGCGGCTAATCGTTCACACTTCATTACAGCACCACTACCGCGTACGTCTCCAGCAACGGCAACACCAGCCTCACCAGCCCATCGCTATTTCGCACAGCGATCTCTTTTGGCGCATACCCAGGCATGTGCAACATGGCCTGGGCGCCCGATGCCCGCACCCGCAGCTCAATCGGGACATCCACCCTGGGCCGCACTTCGTCAGTTCGCTGGTCCACGTCGTAATTGACTATGTGCAAAGCTACCCTCCCGTCGCCAACCCGCTGCAGATTGACCGCAGCCAGCGGACCAAGATCAGTCAGCATCTCTGTGACCACCGACTCAAGCACTTCACCGACCTCAGCGCAAAGTTTGGCCCCTGGAATGTCGCTGGCATTGGCGCCATAGCCACCCAGCACGATTACCTGGCCCCCACGCTCAGCGAACCGCACCACCGCCTGGTGCTGCCTCGCGGACACCGCCCACACGTCGGGCAAGACCACTGTCTGATACTGCCCCAAATCTGGTGGATCGTCATCGCGGAGCAATTCGTCGGGAAAGACGACGACATCGTAGGTCTTTGAATTGCGGCTCAGCGCCTCGATCAATGGCCAGTAGGACGCCGGAGGCGTCTTGGTTTGGCTGATTGGTTTGAACCAACGGTCCGCGTCGGAAAATTGGTCGGAGTCGAGGGTGTTCCGCATGATCGACTTCACCGGATAGACGACGGCGGTTGAGTGGGCGCCAACTGAGGTGATGTAGGGATCGACTTCTTCCAAGAACTGCCCACACTCATCGACGAGCGCCTTGTCCACCCAATACGAATCTTTGATTTCAGTGCCCAGCCACGACCCATAGGGCAGCGCCATGCATCCGCCCATCGCCGACGCTTCAAAGATCGTCAGCCTGAACCGGTCCCGCGCCCGGCCCTGGCGCAACCGCTGGTGAAGAGCTGGGATCAACCCGCCGTAAGGGTTCTCCACCGCGACCAGCGGCTTCCCCCTAGCCAGGCCGACCCCATGTCGGAAATACCACGGCTGCTGATATCCAGTCTGACGCAACTCGGTCACCGCGACATCGATCTCGGAGACCATCGGATCGTAGTATGGGGCGCAGTCATAGAAATTACCGGCGATCCGAATCGGCCTGCCCAAGCTGGCGGCATATTCGCGGGCGTACCGTGCGATTTCACGGAAATTGCGCACGATGGCGGATTGCTGGGACAGTGCGTAAACGTCGTAAAGCGGGAATGCTTGCGGGTTCTCCCCGGCCCGGTGGCCAAGCGAGCGCAAATAATCCGCATAGTCGAATGTGTCCAGGTCCTGCCCAACCAGTTCGGGCGGCAAGTCCGGGAGCGTCTTGGCGTAGCGGCGGAATTCAGCCATGCAGTCTTTGCAGTAGCAGCCACCGTAACGGAAAGCCGTCATCGGCGTGTCGGTCTCGTCCAGTTGTATCCCGGCGGCGCCAGCGTCAATCTGAATGCGGATAACCGCTTTCAGATATTCGCGCCAGACGGGATTGTTCCGATCAGCGAAATGCGCCTGCTGGCCGTTGATGCCCAGTTCGACCCAATGCGCATGCAGCGGATTTCCGTCCAGATCGCGGGAAGCAACTTCCTCGAACAGGTCAGTGACCTCCTCGCCTTTGGAATTGACCAGCCCAGCTGGGAAGTAGTGCCGGAAGCCGCGCCAATGGGTCGGCCCGGTGTCGGCGGCGAATTCGCGCAGGCCCACCCAGCCGGGATTACCTTGTCCCAAAGCGACGTTCTGGCTGATCAAGGAACCATCGGCGGCGTACTCGGCGGGGAATTCCCATGCCTGGGCCTCGAACACAATCGCAAACAAGTCGATGCCAGCTTCCTTGGCCCGGATGGCGAATTCAGAATCGTTGACATACCCGTAGTGGCGGAACCTGTCTGGAATGTGGCCGAACGCCTCTTCCTCCAAATATGGAAGCGCCAACGACCCGCCGCCCATGCCCGCCCACACCAGCATGGTCGCACGCATATCTCCAAGGTCGTCGAGCATAGCCAGCCGACGTGGCGGGAGCGACGGATGGGAACAGTGCCAGTTGGGGTACCAACCGTCGAAATAACAAGCTCGCTCCATCATTCTTCCTTCGTTAGCTTTCCTTTGCGGACGAAATGTTGGCAGGCGGGGCAAATGCTTCCCCGCGTCTCCGCAAAGCATCGGACCCGAGCCAGGCTGGGGAATGGCGCGACATGTGGCCCGCTAGTTAACAGGTTGCGCACTGCCGCGTACTATCATG
>JAIRXX010000063.1 GCA_031268065.1 Propionibacteriaceae bacterium | reverse complement strand
CCCATTCATTGCGCCAGGGCTTGCAGGCGCTGCGGCCGGGTATGCCGATTCGCGGTGCTTTCTTCGAGTCCAACCCTCCCAGCGCTCCGCAGATCGTAGACAGCCTCGTCGAACAGGGCGAGAAAGAGATCGTCTTCGTCCCACTCGACTTGAACAACGCGGTCAACTCCCATCCGGACGTGGACGCGCTGGTGCGTCGCGCCAAAGCCGCGTTCCCCCAGGTGCGCTTCATCTCCTCTCGGCCAATCGGCCCCGAAGGCTGCCTGCTCACCGTCCTCGACACCAGAATGCGCGCCGCACTCAGCCACGCGCGGTGTCTGGAGCTAGACGGACTGGTGCTGTCCAGCGAAACCTTTGGCGATGCCCGCGGCAGCGCCCTATTTGCCCGCCGGGCTAGGCAATGGGCCGCACACCACCATCTCCCCTGCTTGGCCGCCGTCTCGGACGACTCCGGGCCGTCAGTTGCCCAATCGATTCTCAACCTACGCTCCCAGGGCCGCCGCCATATCGCGGTCGGCTCCTATTTCCTGGCCGCCGACCAGGCGTACCACGCGCAATCCGAACTCGCTTACCACTATGGCGCGGTTTCGGTGTCCGAGCCGATCGGGGCGGCGCGGGAAGTGCTCGACCTGGTGCTCGCCCGATACGCCTTCGCCGCGATGGAACTCATCGAATTCGACTTCGGGGAAAGCATCGAAGAGCGCGAATTGGTCGCGGCGACCGCGTAGGCGCCCGCCCCGGACCGGCTCCAGGCCGCGCAGTCAGCTCAGTTCCGCAAGGCGCCGCTTCTGCTCGGAGATGTCGTAACTTGCGGGCGGCCAGCCCAGCTGCAGGCTTTCCAATTTTTCGCGGAGCAACTCGGCCACCGCCCAGTTGCGGTACCACTTGTGGTCAGCCGGAACGATATGCCAGGGAGCGGTCTCGCTGTTGCACAAGGTGAGCGCGGCCTCGTATGCCTCGGCGTAGGCAGGCCACTTCGCCCGCGAATCCAGATCATCGATGCTGAACTTCCAATGCTTGGTCGGATCGTCCAGCCGCGCTGCCAAACGGTCATGCTGCGCGCCGTAGGAAACGTTCAGCATGCATTTGATTAAATGCGTCCCGTTGGCGGCGAGTTCCGCCTCGAATTCATTGATTTCGGCGTAACGCCGACTCCATTCCGACTCGGGGAACAGCCCGTCCACCCGCACCACCAGCACGTCCTCATAGTGGGAGCGGTCGAAAATGCCGATCATGCCGGGGGTGGGCAGCGCTTTGCGGATGCGCCAGAGGAAGTGGTGGGCGCGTTCCTCAGCGGTCGGGACTTTGAACGCCCTGATCTGGACTCCCTGCGGATCGACCAAACCGATGGAATGCCGGATCACTCCCCCTTTGCCTGCGGTGTCCATCCCCTGCAGGACGATCAAAACCTTCGGCGCATTCTCGGGGTCTGCCTGCGAGCTGGCGTAGAGGCGTTCTTGCAAATCGGAGAGTTCGGGCAGGATGGCGGCGGTGAATTTGGCGGCGTCAGCCTTGCCTTTGCCTGGGAAACCAGGCGTGGCAGACGTATCGTGCTCGGCTAGGCGTACCTTGCCGGGGGGCAGGCGGAGCAATTGGCTCAGCGGAGTGGTCGAATGATGCTTCTTGTGACTCATGAGTACAAGTGTGGCCCATAACCGGCGAGTCTGTCAGGGTTTCATCCGCCATGCGGGTTAGCCTTCAAGGCGTGGGAGTACGTTTGGAAAAGACCCCGCAGTTTTTCGATTCTGTGGTTTCCGCTATGAAAAGCATGTCTTGGCGCGCTGAATTGGTGATCGAGGAGATCCCGGCGCCGAGCAAGATCGCGCCTTTCTCGGTTGCCATCGAGGCAGAGTTGTCGCTGCCCGACAGCGGTCTTAGCAACGGGCAGCTAGTGCTGCTCTACGACCCGCAGGGAAACGAATCTTGGGACGGCGAATTCCGTTGCGTCACCTTCTCCCGTTCCGACGTGGACCAGGAGATGGTGGTCGATCCGCTGTTGGTCGATGTGGGTTGGCTGTGGCTGCTTGAGGCGCTGGAACGCAACCGAGCCTGCTATAGCGCCCCGAGCGGCACGGTGACAGCGGTCTCCAGCAAATCGCATGGGGCCATTGGCGACCAGCCCCGACGTTCCGAGATTGAGTTGCGCGCCTCTTGGACCCCGGTCATTGACCACCCGCTGCAGATCACCAGCCACTTGCAGGCCTGGGGAGAGCTGCTCTGCCAGACCTGCGGGCTGCCCCCGCTGCCAGAAGGCGTGGTGCCTATTTCGCGGCGGATCGGCACATGGAGCCACTGAACCAATTGCCGGTCCTCGAAGCGCCGGCCCAGGGCGTGCCAGCGCTCACCCAGACCAAAACGGAGCTGGCCGACATCACCAGCCAGCTGGCAAATGGCGATGGCCCGCTGGCGGTGGACACTGAGCGGGCGCACGGTTTCCGCTATGCGCCGAAGGCCTACCTCATCCAATTGCGGCGCTCGGGTGCGGGCACCTTCCTCATCGACCCGACCGCATTCGAGGACGGCGCCCCCCGCGCCGATCTGAGCGATACGGCGGCAAGGCTGGCCGACGCCGAGTGGGTGATCCACGCCGCCAACCAAGCCTTGCCCTGTCTGGCAGAGCTGGGTTTCCTGCCCGAACGGCTGTTCGACACCGAGCTGGCCGCCCGCCTGCTGAACTGGCCGAAGGTGAATCTGAACGCGGTGACTGAAATTACGCTGGGAATCTCGCTCAAGAAAGAGTATTCGGCTGCCGACTGGTCCACCAGGCCGCTGCCGAAAGCCTGGCTGAACTACGCCGCCCTAGACGTCGAATTGCTCGTAGAGCTGCGCGAACGGCTTAGCGGCGAATTGGAGGCCGCCGGCAAGCTGGAATGGGCCACCGAAGAATTCTCCTATCTGGTGCGCCACGCTGGAGACGCACCCACTGCGGTGAACGACCCGTGGCGGCGGACGTCCGGGCTGCATGAGCTGCACACCGCCAGGGGCATAGCCGTGGTGCGCGAACTGTGGTTGGCCCGCGACGAAATTGCCCGGTCAATCGACTTGGCGCCGGGACGGGTGGTGCGCGACCAGGCAATAGTCGCCCTGGCCCTGCGGTTCGACGGCAGCGAAGCCGTTGTCAGCAAAGAATTGCTGCACGCGGTGCGCGGTTTCCGAGGCAAAGTTGCCTTTGCCCACACTGCGGAGTGGCTGGCAGCGCTGGACCGGGCGGTGGCGCTGCCGCCGAAACAATTGCCGCGAAGGCAGGCGCCATCCGAAGGCATCCCCAATCCACGCGCTTGGGAGAAAAAGTCACCAAGCTCCCACAGCCGCTGGCTGCGGGTGCGTCCAGCTGTCATCGCCCGCGCCAAAGAGATTGAAGTGCCGGTGGAGAATCTGATCAGCCCCGGCGCGTTGCGCGAATTGCTTTGGGAAAGCCCAGCGGAAACCGATGGACCCGCCCTAGCCGAGTCGCTTGCCGTTTTGGGCGCACGGCCCTGGCAGATAGCGCAGGTCGGCCCGGCAATCTTGAACGCCTGGTGACACCCGGTATTTCAGCCGGGCTGGTAGTCGTGGGCGCAGTCAGCCCGCAAGACCTGGGAATAGCTCTCCTGCGCGGCAGCGGCGATGCCTTCGGGAGTCAGGCCGATCTCTGCCAGCAATTGGGACCGGCTGCCTTGGCGCAGGTATACCTGCGGGATGCCCACTTCGCGGACCGGGGTTAGCACTCCGGCAGCTGTCAGCGCTTGGGCGAGCATGGTGCCCAACCCTCCGGACACCAAACCGTCCTCTACGGTGACCACCAGCGAATGCCGGGCAGCAAGGGCTATCAGCGCCGGACTGATCGGCATCGCCCAGACCGGATCCGCCACTGTGGTGCGGATGCCGCTAGCCTCCAAGATTTCGGCGGCTGACAGCGCTTCCGCGCCCAGCCCGTAACTTACGATGAGCACCTGCGGCTGCTGGGTCTCTTTGAGCACATCGACGTCTCCCATACGCCGCAGTGCTGGTATCGGCGGCGGCAATAGGCCTTTCCCGAAACGGATCAGCGTCGGAGAATCGACCGAAACCGAGTGGCGCAGCGCCTCCTGCAACCGCTGCTCGTCGCGCGGCACCGCGATCCG
>JAIRXX010000280.1 GCA_031268065.1 Propionibacteriaceae bacterium | reverse complement strand
TGAAGGCCGCCAAGTCCCACATGCCGTGGTGGCTGGGTCCGTCCGGCCCGGTCACCCCGGCCCGGTCGAGCACAAAAGTCACCCCGAGGCGGTGCATACCCACATCCAGCAAAACTTGGTCGAAAGCGCGGTTTAGGAAGGTTGAATACACCGCCACCACCGGATGCAAACCACCGATGGCCAACCCCGCCGCGCAAGTCACCGCATGTTGCTCGGCAATCCCCACGTCGAAGACCCGTTCAGCGAAATGCTTGGCGAAAGTGCCCAGCCCAGTCGGATGCAACATCGCAGCGGTGACAGCGACCACTTTCTCATCTGTGGCCCCGATCCGCGCCAACTCGTCACCGAATGCCTCGGTCCAGCCCCGTCCGCTGGCGGCCTCCAGCGGCTCCCCGGTAACCTCGTCTATCCGCCCGATCGCGTGGAAACGGTCTGCCTCATTCTCTTCCGCCGGGGCGTATCCGCGCCCCTTCTGGGTGATGCAATGCACGATCACCGGCCCGCCAAAGCCCTTGGCCTGCTTCAGCGCCAATTCCACCGCATGCACGTCGTGCCCGTTGATCGGGCCGATGTACTTCAGCCCCAGGTCGGAGAACATCCCCTGCGGGACCAGCACATCCTTGAGGCCCCGCTTCAAGCCATGCAGCAATCCGTAGACCGGCTGCCCGATCAACGGCAATTGGCGCACCCGCCGTTTTACCCAGCGCAGCATCCGCTCATAGCGCCGGTCGGTGCGGATGGCGGAAAGCTGCTCCCCCAGCCCGGAGAGCTGAGTCGCCAAGCCGCCGACCGTCGGGGTGTAGGAACGCCCGTTGTCATTGACCACAATGATGATCTTGAGGTCGTCGCTGCTGGCGATGTTGTTCAGCGCCTCCCAGGCCATGCCGCCGGTGAACGCGCCATCGCCAACAACTGGGATCACAAAACGGTCCTCACCGGCGAGCCGGAAGGCTTTGGCCAAGCCGTCGGACCATGACAGCGCGACGGAGGCATGGGAATTTTCCACCCAGTCGTGCTTGGATTCAGCCCGATTCGGATAGCCGGACATCCCGCCGGACTGGCGCAGCGTTGCGAAATCCATCCGACCGGTGACGATCTTATGCACATAGCTTTGGTGCCCGGTGTCAAAGATGATCGCGTCGCGCGGGGAGTCAAAGACCCGGTGCAGGGCGAGGGTCAACTCGACAACGCCCAGATTCGGCCCGAGATGCCCGCCGGTGCGGCTCACATTCGTGATGAGGAAGGAACGAATCTCAGTGGCGAGTTCGTTCAATTGCCGAATGCCAAGCCTGCGTAAGTCGGCGGGACTGTGAATCGTATGGAGGAATGCCACAGATCGAGTCTACGACGCCCCAGCGGCATCTCGCACAGCGCGACGGGGTATGTTTGCCCAATCCGGGCGATTCCGGGTCTCATAGACCAATTCGTAGATCGCCTTGTCCACCTCGTAGGCGTGCAGCGCGGCGGGCTCGCCGCCCTGGCCCAGATAGCCGTCCAAGAATGCCCGCCGGGAGTTCGCAAACCACTGGTGGGCCTGGGCGCTGCTGGGGTCGCGGTGCGCAAAACGCGCGTAGTCCAGTGATCTGGTCAATCCGGCGACGTCGCGCCAAACGGCGTCCGGCGCCTTGCGCTCTTCCAGCGTTTTCAGCGGCTCGCCCTCAAAGTCGATGAAAGTCCACCCCCGCGCGGAGCGCAGCACCTGCCCCAGGTGGAAGTCGCCATGCACCCGTTGGATTTCAATCTCACCTGGTGGCAGCCGGAGCACCTTGCCCAAACCGTCAGCCAGTGGCCGCAATTCGGCCAAATTCTGGCAAGCCCCGCTGAGGCGCTCAAGCATGGCCCCGCTGATCTGCTGGGCGGGCACCACCGACTTTCCATAGACAGCGGCCAGCAGCTGGTGCAGGTCGCGCAGATCGCTGCCCAGTTGGCGCAATTCCGCCGTGATCGCAACGCCATCGGCGGCGGCGGCGGTGGCGAAGCTCCAGCCGTCAGTGGCGTCTGGTATCCGCTCACAGAAAATGCCCAGATCGAATTCCCGGTCGGCGGTTGCGATAGTCCCGATCAGCTTGGGCGTCACCGCGCTTTCAGCCAGATCGCGCAGCATCTCGGCCTCCAGATTCCGGCCCTGGGGCAGCTTGCGGAAAAGTTTGAGCAGCAAATCGCCCATGTTGACGCTGGTGTTGCTCTGCTCGCCGCCGAAGACCGAGACCGGCACATCCGGCGACGGCGGCGTCCCCAGCCAGGACACGCCGACAGCTCCCGGTTGGGCGATGCCGCGCAGAAAAGCACGCATGGCAGCCGCCGATCCCGGCGCGTCGACGACATCCACCAAGCGCCCATCCAGCATGGTCTGGCCGACCAGCGCCGCCGGTTCAGCGCTGCCAGGCGGCAGGTAGCCCACCAGCAGGTGATAGACCTCGGTGCGCTCCGGCAGCCTGACGTAGGCCAATTCCGAGCGGACGCCCACCTCGCCCTGGGCGTACCAATCCAGGGCTTTCAGCTCAAAGCCCCGCCAAGCCAAGCCCTTGGCGGCAAACCAGCGCGCCCCAGGCAGATAGCTCTTCCACAACTCTCGCGTTTCCACCCC
>JAIRXX010000139.1 GCA_031268065.1 Propionibacteriaceae bacterium | reverse complement strand
AGTTCGAAGCGCTGCCGGAATCCGCCCAGCGGCGGCACCCATCAGAATTCAACGGCGGCTGCACGGAGCACGTCAGCGAAGCGAGGCATTCCGGCGCTGGCGAGGCTGTCGATGACGTCGGTGACCGTCAGCGGTGGGTTCTTCATGTCGGCACTTAGTTCGTGCAGGACTTCAACCACGATGTCAGGAGCGGAGTCCATGAGGCCTAGCAGAAGGGTGTCTGGTCTTTGTGCCCATAAGCCGTGCTTGTTCAGGGTGGCTGTGGGGAAGTGGACAAGGTTGCTGGTAATGATCAGATCGGCGGGCGACCGATGAGCGCAACCCATGACCAGCCGGTCATCCGGGTCAGGGGAGGGGTAGTCCGCCAGACTAATGCCTTCCTCGCTGACCATCGCTTCTGGGAAAGCTTCTGCCATGTCCGCGAAGCGGCCCGCAATGTTGGCAACAGGGAGTTCTGGTCTAAGTCTCTTGACTGCGTTCATAGCGTCGGCCAAAACGGTCTTGGACCAGAACACCTCGATCAGTTTGGCCTCCGCGAGCCGGAGAAGCAGGTCGGTCAGATTGATGGGTACGAGGGTATTGGCATCAAGGAAGACCGGCAGGATGGTCACTTCTTCTCGCGCCTTACTTGCTCCAGGGCGGCATCTGCCTCAGCCGCAGTAATGAAGTATGTGCCATCCGCTACAGACTCTCGTGTCAATCGATCCAGGAAAGCCCGGCGCTTGGCGCGGCGGCGCTCTTTGAAAGCCAGCACGTCGGCCAGCTGCAAGGTCCGGTGGACGTTGAGTTGCTCGAAGGGAATCTTCCCATCGTCCAGCATCTTGATCAGCGTGGGTCGGGACACGCCCAGCACGTCGGCTGCCTGAGTCGTGCTCAGCTTCGCCGCGACAGGGGCGACGGTGACCGCCGAGCCGTCAGCCAGCGCGTCCACCGCCTGGGTGATGACCGTATACACCTCTTCAGGCAGTTCGGTGCTCGCGCCGTCAGCTGCCGTCAACACAGTCTTGCCGCGATGTCCGGCCAGGAAAGCCTGGAGCTTGGTGAGCAGACTGCTGTCACCCGGCGGCACTATCTGTCCGAGGTTGACGCTTGGGTAGCTAACTGACATGAGACCATTCTCCCGCTAAAACGTAAATAACGCAAGAAATGCAACAAATGAAAGTGCGCAGTGTCATCGGTTCTGAGGCGGAAAGTGCGTGGTGACTGCTGAACCCTATTGATAATCGTCGGAAGTCGGTGTGGCCCATGGCCAGTTCTCGGCTCCGCTGTCAATGGCGGTCGCGACGGCTTCCAGGTCCGAGAACAGCGTCTCTTGGTCGTCGGGAGACAATCCGTAGAAGGCATAGACATCCGGGTCGCCGTTTCTCGCCTCCCGCAAAAGCCCGACACGTTCGGTGTCTGTCAGATGAGGTCCACCGAGATAGAACAGGTATTTGACTTCGGCCAGGGTCCAGTGCCCTGACCTCATGGCACCATGCACGTCAATGAAATCTCGCTCAAACTGTCTGTCGCACACGGCTTTGAACTTCCCGATCACCGAGTCATCAGGGGAGAGAACCGGGCCGAGGCCTTCCACGTCCACCGATTGCTTGGTGCGGGGGTTGTACCCCAAGTCCACGGTCACCGACTCGTTGGTTTGGGGGTCGGTGATTCGGAATTGCTGAAACAGCACCTCCGATGAGCCGGTAGCCTCGGCTTCCAACCCGAGGGAGCGCAGTCCCTCGATCAGTTCTTGCTCTAGTCCAACGAATGGGGCTGTGTCGAACTTGCCCACGTAGGCGTCCAAGTCCGCAGATTGGCGGTCCACCAAGCCATGCTCCTGCACGGCATAGCCGCCGCCCAGGGCGAAACCCCTGGAACCGGCAAATGTGAGCACTGCCCGGGCGACTCGTCGGTGAAATCCGCTGAGCATCAGACAAGCTCCGGGTGTGCATGCTCCCAGGGCTGGCGAACGAACCAAGGCAGTTTCAGTTGGGGCCACAACCGGACGAGCGTGTCGCGATCCAGCCAGGAGTCCACATCATCGGGTCTCCGGGCCTCGCATAGCACTGTGCGGTACATCGTTTGGACCCGGCGCGGCTGGGACAGGTCGTAATGGTTGGCGGGCGTCCAGTCAAGGTGCAGGGGCAACTCCACCTCGCCGACGGTCGGCCCACGCAAGGTGTCGAGTGAATCGGGCACCCATACGCCCTTGACGTGTTCGGGGAAACGCGGCTGCTCGCCTGGCTTAGGCTTTTGGATCACCAACATGATGCACCTCCTTACGGCTCTAGTATGACAGCCGATCCAGCCTGGCGCATTGAGCACAGCTTAGGTGACGCTCGGGGAAATCGTCCGGGTTGACCTGACCGGAGCTTGCTTTGCGGGTGCGTGCGTATATTCGGTGTTTATGGAGGCGACCTTGGATGGTGCCGACTTCATTGGTGTGGACTTCAGGGGGCTATTCCCTAGTGGTGGACTTCATGGGAGGGTCGGCCAGCACTAGAGGCAGCGCAACTCCGCAAGGAATATCTCACCTTGGCGTTCTCTTCAGCGCGTGGCAAACCTCGGTGACGAAGCGTCCCACGACTTCTTTCGCCCAGATCACCAACCTCGCTTCCAATGATGCCGACAAAGTGGGGTTTAGTTCTCGACGCCACACCTCAAACGGGATTGGTGAATTGTCGGAAATTACCAGCAGCTCGGGACGGCCTTCTTCCGCTGTGACGGCAAGGTAGCAATGGTCGGTGGCTAAGGATACGGCCCGATCCATTTCCTGGGCAGAGAGATAAAGTCCGTCGTTGCCCAAACCAGGTAGGACATAGCCTTTGGGAAGAATCGCAGAGCCGCTTACGCCTCCCACCGAAGGCCATATCTTGACGCGACCAGCTAGGGCGAGGCTTTGAATCTCTGCCTCAAGGTGGGAATAACACAGTTGGTGGAGGCGACCAGCAGCCAATGCCAGGTCTTTGTCAGGGGCAGCCCCAAGAGCCGCGTTAATCTCTGATACCGCGTCAGCGGTGTTGATCGCAACCCTCATTGATTGGGCGATCAAGTTCACTGTGTCGATAACACGCTCGGAAATGAAATGTACGAATGCGGATGGATGCCCGCCATCGGCGGCTTCCAGCGCGTCGATGTATATGTCACGCTGGTCGGCAAAAATGACGAGCGGAACGCCTGGATTGCGATAGAGGTAGACACTCGCCAACGCGCGAGCCACCCGGCCATTGCCGTCGGTGAAGGGGTGGATGTGGACGTAGGCGTAGTGGGCGTAGGCGGCTTGGAGTACTGGATGCGCCCGCGAGAAGCCGTCGGAGCGCAACTCTTCTATCAATCTGTCCATCTCGGAGGCTGTGTCTTCCGGGGAGGCGTAATAGTGGACCTTGCCGGTGCTGCGGCTAATCGGGTTGTTAGGCAGTCGCTTGCACTCGCCGTGGGGCAAGGGACGCTGCGCTTGGTATAGCTGGTCGGCGATGGAGAGGATGACCGTGAACGACTCCTGGTGCTCGGTGATGACAGCGTGCAACTCCTTGATCCACTTCTGGGTGACAGGGGTGGATCCGGTCACGGCGTCGAGAACGTAGTCATAGGCTGCGAGCGCGTCTTCGATTGAGCGTTTGGCCTGCTCACCCTTGAGGTCCAGCGCACGGTGCCAGAAATCAGACTGGGTGGCGATGGTGCGCGTAAAACCTCGATCAGTGGAAAACAGGCCCTCCAGCGCGCCAGTGTCCACAGCGGCGTAGCGCGTGGCGATCTCCAACGCCCGGCGCTGCGCCTCCTCGGTGGCGGACGCCTTGGCTTGGCGCAGCCGCTCGGCATAGGCATCGATGACGCTCGTGTCGAACTGAACGTTCCAATCCACAAATGGGGGGAATGGCTGGTAGGTCATGCTTCCTCCATCTCGCCGTCGTTACCATTGTGTCCCTCGGCGCTGACAAATGCCATTGGCCCTACTGCGTTGCCAGCGAGCCACCATGATGCGCGACTCGTTAAAGATTCACGACGCTTCCAAAGCCCAACCCGGAAGCCAGTGCTCTCATCAGCCGAGTTCGAGTCTCCCGTTTGGGCCGCGCAATCTGGCTTGGAACGTTCTTGGTCCGGTAACCGGCTGGCTGGGCCAGTCCAGGAGGGCCAGCAGGGTGGCCAGTCTCGGGTTGGGGTGGCTCAGGTCCAGTATCTATTGCCTGGAGAGACGGGGTCTTACGGCTGCCACGAAGTTAGGGGCGCCTGCATTCTTCAGGCTGTCCAAAATGTTGTCCAGTGTAACTGGCGGGTTATTCATGGCCGCCTGCATCGTTCGGAGGACGCCGATCACTTGATCTGGATTTGCAGTCAACAAGTCTTTCAACAACTGGTCCGCTGTTTGCGCTCGCAGGCCGTAGCGGCTCAGTGTCTCTTGCGGGAAGTCGACGAGGTTGCGGGGGACGATGATGTCAGCAGGTGACCTGTGCGCAGCGCCGATCACGAGGCTGTCGTCTGGGTCTTTGGAGGGGTAGTCCTCTGGGTCGAGGCCAGCAGT
>JAIRXX010000132.1 GCA_031268065.1 Propionibacteriaceae bacterium | reverse complement strand
TGGTCCGCGAGGCCCTGAAAGAGCGCGAACTGCACCTAACCAAGTTGGCCCCGCACCTGGTCAAACCGGTGTTCTTCGTCTGGCCGCTGACCCACAAAATATGGGAACGGCCCTACGTCGGCATCGGGATGACCATCTACGACCTGATGGGCGGCAAGAAGAGCGGCCCCAGGCACCGCCACTATTCCCCGGCGCAACTGGCAAAGGCGATGCCGGGAATGGACCCGGCTTCCAACGTTGGCGGCATGAGGCTTTACGACAGCGTTGAAGACGATTCCCGGATGGCGCTGATGATCGCCCGCACGGCGAAATCATTCGGCGCCGGAATACTGTGCGGCGCCAAGGTGACGCGGTTCACCACCACGGGGCACCAGGTCACCGGAGTCGCCGCCGTGGACCGGACGACCGGGCAAGAGCACCAATTCAAAGCTCGCCGGGTGATCGCCGCAACCGGAGTGTGGTCGGGCGAGACAGCCACTTGGCTGGACGAGGACGCGCCGACGCTGTTGATCCGCCCCTCCAAAGGCATCCACATCATCGTTGACGCCGACGCCCTAGACCTTGACTACGGGATTCTCATGCGCACCGAGAAGAGCGTGCTCTTCGTCATCCCCTGGCTGGACCGCTGGCTCATCGGCGACACCGACACCGAATGGCTGGAGGACAAGGCTGCCCCGGTCGCCACCAACGCCGACGTGGACTACCTCTTGGCGAAAGTAAATTCAGCGCTGGCCCGGAAGCTGACCCGAAGCGACGTGCGCGGAGTGATCGCCGGGCTGCGGCCATTGGTGCAGACCTCTCCAGACGCCGACACCACCAAGCTGTCCCGCGAGCATTCGGTGCGCTCCCCCGCCAAAGGGCTGCACATCATCGCCGGCGGCAAATACACCACCTACCGGATCATGGCCCGCGATGCCGTGGACTCGGCGGTCGGTGAGGACAGCCCGGACCGCGACCACTTCAGTTCCTTCCCGAAAAACCGCACCGCCGATATTCCGATCTTCGGAGCGGCGGACTACCAAACGGCACGGGCAGACATCCAACGCGAAGGGCCTTTCGCCGGGCTGCCCGACCAAGTGCTGGACCACTTGGTCAGCCGCCACGGCAGCGCGGTGCGCGAACTGGCGCAGTTGGCCACAGCCGACCCGGCCTTAGCCGAGCCGATACCGGGCTACCATCCCTATCTCTGGGCTGAAATCAGCTACGCCTGCCGTGCCGAGGGCGCAATGACCATCCGCGACGTGCTGGAGCGGCGCACCCGGATTGCCGCCTGTTTCGCTGACGGCGGCGAGTCGATTCTGGACCAGGTTGCAACTGTGATGGCCGCCGAACTCGGCTGGTCCGAGAGCCAGCGGGGCAAGCAGTTGAGCGGCTACCGCACTTGGAGGAGCGCTGAGCAGGCGGCGTTGGCCGAAAATAGCGATTCCGCCGCCGCAGCGGCGTACGCCAGGCTTATGGGGGGACTTCCAGATCAGTATTTAACCGAATAAGCACACCGAGAGGCAGAACATGGCCGGATACATCCTTGCGATAGACCAAGGCACCACCAGCAACCGCGCAGCCATCTTCGACGGCGGACACCGGTTGGTCGCAATGAGCCAGCGGGAGCACGACTGCATCTTCCCCCGGCCAGGCTGGGTCGAGCAGGACGCCAAAGTGATCTTGGCGAATGCCATCGAGGTCGTCGCGGAGGCGATGGCGAAAGCCAAACTCGGCCCCGCCGACTTAGCCGGGATCGGGATCGACAACCAGACTGAGACCACCCTCATCTGGGACCGGGCCAGCGGCGAGCCGATCTACAACGCGATAGTTTGGCAGGATTCCCGAGGCCAAGAGCTGATCGATTCCAGGCTGACCGCCCAGACTCGGGAACGGGTGAGCGCGATCACCCGGCTGCCCTGCATGAGCTATCTGTCGCTGAGTAAAATCCTGTGGCTGCTCTCCAACGTCCCCCAAGCGCGGGAACGCGCCGAGGCGGGAGAGCTGTGCATGGGTTCTATGGACAGTTGGCTGACCTGGAATCTGACCGGTGGACCCGACGGCGGCGTCCATGTCACTGATCCGTCCAACGCTTCGCGGATGCTGCTGATGGACATGGAGCGGTTGGACTGGAGCCGGGAAGTCGCGGATATCTTCGATGTGCCGCTAGGCATGTTGCCGCAGATCGTTCCCTCCGGAGCGGTGGTCGGCGAAGGCAATGCCAGGGCGGGGATTGCCAAAGTGCCGCTGGCGGCCCGGATCGGGGACCAGCAGGCGGCGGCTTTCGGACAGGCCTGTTTCGAGCCGGGATCAGTGAAATGCACCTACGGCACCGGCACCTTCCTGATCGCCAACACCGGCGCCGACATCGTTTCATCGACGGCTGGCCTGCTCACCACCGTCATCTACCAGCTTGGGTCAGATCCCGCCTGTTACGGCTTGGAAGGTTCAGTGGCGGTCACCGGCTCGCTCATCCAATGGCTGCGCGATTCACTGGGGTTGATCGAGAATTCCGCCGAATCAGAGGCCTTGGCGCGCAGTGTGGCCGACAATGCC
>JAIRXX010000106.1 GCA_031268065.1 Propionibacteriaceae bacterium | reverse complement strand
CCTGCCTGAGGCGGCGGTGGACGCCGCCCGCCGGGTGCTGGCCGCCCGGCAGGTGGAGACTTGGCTCGTCGGTGACGTCGTGGCGGCCAGCGGCTAGCTTCGGGTTTGTCCCGCCTCTCCCGCGCGTCCGCCCAACCAGGAATTGCGAAGGCCGACCGGGTTTCCCCAGTCGGCCTTCGTTAAGGTTTGGCTTAGCGTTCAGGGCTAACTAGCTGATGCGCAGCTGCGTCTTCTCCGAGAAGACGTGCAGGCCAGCCTTGTCAGCCGCGTTCAGCTTGATCTTCGTGCCGCGCTTGGGTGGGGTCCGAGCTGAGATGCGGGCCACGATTTGCTGCGCGGTCAACTTCTCATCATCGGCCAACCCGGCCAGCGTGCCGTAGATATAGCCATCGGCGCCCAGTTCCTCGACCACATCGACATCAATGCTGATGCCCTCTTCGGCAACGACGAAATTCTCCGGGCGGATACCCAACACCAGGGTCTCCTCGCCGGTCGCCTTCGCCAGCACTTCGCGCGGAACCGGCATCACATAGTCGCCGATTCGCACGCCGCCGTCAACGACTGCGCCGGTCATCAGGTTCATCGCAGGCGATCCGATAAATCCGGCGACGAACAAGTTGGACGGTGCGTCGTAGAGGGTGAGCGGGCTGTCAACCTGCTGCAGGATGCCTTCTTTCATCACCGCAACCCGGTCTCCCATCGTCATGGCCTCCACCTGGTCGTGGGTGACGTAGACGGTGGTGACGCCGAGCCTGCTCTGCAGCGCGGCGATCTGGGTGCGGGTCGAGACGCGCAGCTTGGCGTCCAAGTTGGACAGCGGCTCGTCCATCAAGAAGACCTGGGGCTGGCGCACGATGGCGCGGCCCATAGCGACACGCTGGCGTTGGCCGCCAGACAGCGCCTTCGGCTTGCGGGAGAGGAATTCTTCCAAGCCGAGCAGCTTGGCGGCCTCCATAACGCGCTGGGCGCGCTCTTCTTTGGGGACTCCCGCCATCTTGAGCGCAAAGCCCATGTTGTCGGCGACAGTCATGTGCGGATACAGCGCGTAGTTCTGGAAAACCATCGCGATATCGCGGTCTTTGGGCGGAAGGTCGGTGACATCGCGGTCACCGATCATGATCTGCCCGGAGTTGACTTCTTCCAAGCCTGCCAGCATTCGCAGCGACGTCGATTTGCCACAGCCAGAGGGGCCAACCAGGACCATGAACTCACCGTCGCCAATCTCAAGGCTCAGGTTGTTTACGGCTGGGTGATCAGTTCCGGGGTAAATGCGACAGGCGTCTTTATATGTAACAGTGGCCATGCCACCTCATCCTTTCCACGGGCAGGTACGTGCCCGACGATCCTTAGTGGAATACATTGGGTGCCGGAAAAACCGGTACCTGACAATACTGTCACGAGTTGCGCCACTTGTCGCCTCCGCAGGCGATGTGTCCGTATGCGAGACAACCTGGTCTAGATGGTGGACCAACAGCCGCGCCGCCGCTTGGGAACGCCGCTGAACGCCGCTGAACGCCGGATCAGCCGCAGAAGCCGCAGCCGTCTTGCTGGAACGCCTGGGCGTATCGGGCAGGCTGGCTTCGCCGTGCAAACCGTCGGGTAGGCTCTTCTACGTGGTCGAACAAGCTTCAGACGCCGGTGGGCAAGAGCAAGAGCGTGAGTGGTGGGATGACCCGTCGCTGCCCTGGCGGCACAGGCCGACCAAATCCGATCTGACCTGCTTCGCCTGGCTCAGCGTGGTGGGAATCTACGGGCTGGTCATCATGCCGCTGCGTCCGACTTTGCTCGCCTTGGTGCCGCAGGTATTCGGCGCTATGGGCCATTACACCGGGCAGATCATGTCGGGGGCGCTCGCCGCCACCGGCGATCCCTGGTGGCCGCTGGTGCTTGCCATCGGCATCTTCGGCACCATCAAATTCGACTGGGTTTACTGGTGGGCGGGAAAGCTGTGGGGCCGGAACCTGATCGAGGTCTGGTCGGGCAAGTCAGAACGGGTCAGGCGGCGCAACGAGCGGGCTGAGCGCTTTGCCCGCAAATATGAGATTCCGGCGCTGCTGCTGGCAGCCCTGCCGATCTTCCCGCGCGGGGTCATCCTCGTCGTCTTGGGGTCGGCTGGGACCAGCTTCCGGAAGTTTTTCACCGTCAGCCTGATTGGTTCGCTGTTCACCACTTCCGGCTATCTCGCCATCGGCTATCTGATCGGCGCGCCCGCTGTCGCGCTGATGGAGGCGTACAGCAAATACCTGCTGTGGCTGTCTGGGCTGATCTTGCTGGGGATGCTGGCCGCCTATTTCTGGCAGAACCGCGCGAACAAGCAAGGGCCGACCGCGAAGGAATCCTGAATCCGGGAGGGGTCCGGCAGGGGTTTGAACGCCTGGGCGTTTTAGCGCGGGCGGTCCAAGCTGATGATGTTGTCGGCGCAGGCCGCGACCAATTCTGTGTCGTGGGTGGCCACCACCACGGTTTGGCCGCTCCTCGCCAACATCCGCAAGGCATTCGCCACGCCAAACATGTGGTTGAGGTCAAGGCCTGCGCTCGGCTCGTCCAAGACGATCAGCTCTCTGCCGCTGGCCAGTGCGGCGCCGATTGCCAGGCGTTGCTTCTGCCCGGTGGAAAGCGACATCGGATGGCGGTCTGCGACGGAGGAGATGTCGAGGCTTTCCATGATCTGGTCCACACTCAACAAGGGCTGGCTGGTTGGGCTGGCCAGGCGCAGCGCCAGCGCGATTTCCTCAGCCACAGCTTCGGTGAAGAGCTGGTGGTTTACGTCCTGCAGCACCACGAATACCCGGCGGCGGCGCTGGGCCGTGCTCCATTCCCGCTGGCCGTCGCTGAATCTTCCCTCCCGGTCGCGCCGCAATCCGCCCAGCCAGGCGGCGAAAGTGCTCTTGCCGCAACCATTAGCCCCGACGAGCGCGGTCACCTTGCCCTTGGGGATGCGCAGATCGCCAATCTCGATCCGCTGGCCCCGCGCTGGCGCCGACAGCCCCGGCGCCTGGCTACGGCGCTGTTGGCAGACCAAACCTTCGACCTCGAAACAGTCCACGCCGTCCGGCGGCGAAGTCGCGGCCATCGTTTTGCCCCAGGCGCTCCGCAGCCCCAACCGGTGCAACTGCCCATCGCCCAACGAGCGGAAAGCGGCCCCGCTGTATTCCGCCTGCAGCTGCCCATCCGCGAAAACGAGTACCCGGTCGGCCAGGTCGCGCAGAAAACCCAGCCGATGCTCGGCTACGACGACGGTTGCGCCGCTGGCCTTCCAACCCGCCATGATCTCGCGCAGTTGACCAGTCGATTTCAGGTCCAGATTGGCTGAGGGTTCGTCCAGCGCAAAGATCGCGGGTTTGACGGCGGCCACCGACGCGCAAGCCACCCGTTGTTTCTCCCCTCCGGAGAGGGCGAAAACTGAGCGGTCGCGCAATTCCGCCAGCCCCAGCGCCGCGACTGCCTCATCGACCCGGCGCAGGATTTCCGCGCGGTCCAGCCCCAGATTCTCAGCCCCGAATGCGATCTCGCTGGCGGTGTCGGTGGTGAAGAATTGGGCGCGCGGATTTTGGAATACCGATCCCACCGGGAGCCGCCACAGCGGGCATGCGCTGGGATCGATGCCGTTGACGAGTACCTGTCCGGACAACGATCCGGCGTAGTAATGCGGGATCAGGCCGTTGACCAGCCTGGTCAACGTGGTCTTCCCCGAACCCGACGGCCCGGCGAGCACCACGAATTCTCCGGGCCGCAGCGACAGATCCAGCCTGGTTAATGAATCGCGCTCTGCGGCGGCGTAGCTGAAGCTGACGCCGTTGAGCGACACCGCGCTATCCGACAATCCACACCCCGATTCCGGCTGCCATCGCGCCCAGGGTTAATACGTCGGCTGGCCGCATTCCGATCCGGGCGATGCGGTTGGCCTTTACCGGGCGTCCCAGGCCACGGGTGAGCGCAGCCTGGCTCAGTTCCTCGCCGCAGCGCAAGGTGGACATGATCAGCGGGATCAGCCGGTATTCCAGCCACGCCAGCGGGCCAACGCGGGCCAACGACAGGCCACGGGCGTTCATTGCAATTTGGACGCTGCGCGATTCCTCGCGCACCGTGGGCAGGAAGCGCAGGATTACGGCGGCGGGGATGACTGCCAATCGCGGCAGGTGGATGGCTTCCAATCCGGCCATCAACTCGCTGACGCGGATGCTGATCACGGCGATGTAGGCCATGAAAATACCAGGCGCCAACCGCGCGGCCAGGCTGGCCAGTCCGGCGGCGACGATATTCGCCCCGCCCAGCCACCAGGTGTCCAGCGACCAAGACTCGAAGGCGAAGGCTGGCCCGACCAGCGCCAGATAGACCAGGGCGGCTTTCCAACGCCGCAATCCAACGGCTAGGACGGGTGGAATCGCCATGAAGATCAGCCGGGCCGTCCCAGCCCCGGCGGTGAAACCTGCGGAGAACATCACCACGTTCAACAGCGCCACCAGCAGCAGAGTCGTGCGCGGATCGAGTCGGAACAACTCTGGTGCCATCGCTGATGCTCCTTGGTGGACGAAATGGGGCCTCGGGGCGCGGCCCGCCGCATCTCGCGTGGGCTGGCTAGCCGATGCCCGCGCGTTCAAAGTGTTTGCGCAACAGCGCCCGTCCAACATATGCGCCCACCACAGCGCCCAAGGCAAGCTCGGCGATCATCACCGCGAACATCCAATTCGGGGTGAGGTCCACCAGCGTTTGCACCCAAGCCGCGTCGTGGCGTCCACTGATCTTGGCCAGGAAAGACTCGCGGGCGAAGAAAAGCGGGACGACCATCCCGATCAACATCTGGGAGAAGACCAGATAGCCCAAAACGGTGTGCGGCCAACTTTTATAGCCGCCCAGCTTGAAGATGAAATCGGCCAGCGGGGCGAGGAAGACGGCCAGCACCGGCACCCAATATGACTGCCCGGTGGCCAGCACCAACAGCCCCACCAAGACGCCGAACAGGCTGACCATGCCAAAGCGGTCCACCCGGGTCAGGAAAAGCATGAAGACGACCCCGGCGAGCGCGGGTATGTAGAACGGCCCCAAGACTTGCAGGATCGGGATCAGCGCTCCAAGCTGTCCGAACACGCCCACGACGACTATGTACAGCACGGTGAACACGCCCACGTCGATGAGGTTTTTAGTTGTTATGCCGAGCTTCACGGTCAATCCCTTCCCCAGCTTTGCCACCGGGCTTTTCCGCTTCCTCCCGGAGGCTACTCGAACACCTGTGGCGGGAACAACTTCGCCCATCCGCGCCCGCGGTTGGGTAAAGTGCCTGCTGGTGTGATTATCGGCGTCATCAGGAGGTGCGGATGGGAACGGGCGAAATTCTGATCGTCCACGGGGGGCGTTTCGGGCAGAGCGAGAAGATAGCGCGCGCCATGCGGGAAACGCTGCGGGAGAGGGGCTTGCCGAGTGTGTTGGCGCCGCTCACCCGGAACATTTCGCTGGACCCTGTTGCCCATGCCGCGCTGCTCTTGGTGACTTCGGTGCGCTATGGCCATTTCGACCGGAATGCCTATCGGCTGCTGGAGCGGAACAGATCGTGGCTGGAGGCACATCCGGCCCAGTTGGTCACCGTGTCGCTGACGGCTAGGAATCCGCAGAAGCGCGATCCGCAACAGCACTCCTACACCAAGAAATTCCTAGTCAGAAGCGGGTGGAAGGGCGCTGTCGCCGTCGTAGCCGGGTCGCTGCTCTACCCGAGTTACAACTTGTTCGACCGGTTGGTCATCCAGTTCATCATGCGGATCACCGACGGCCCGACTGACCCGAGCTTGAGCATCGAATACACCGACTGGGAGCAGGTGGAAGAGGTCGCCGAACGCTTTGCCGAGACGATCCTTGGGGACGGAAACGGGCAGTGAGCCAGCGGCGGAAGGGCGCGGTTACACCCTGATCTGTATCCCCAGCCGTTTTGCGGTGCGGTCCTTTTGCCGGGCGCTGCGCAAGCGGCGCAGACGCTTCACCAGCAGCGGATCATAGGCTAGCGCGGCGGCGTTGTCGATCAGCGCGTTGAGTAATTGATAGTAGCGGGTGGCGGAGATGCCGAAGCGCTGCCTGATCTCAGTCTCCTTGGCGCCGGGCAGCGACCACCAAGACTTCTCGAAATCGAGGACGGCGCGTTCCTGATCGGTCAGGTCCGCCATGTCGAGCGCAGCTTCAGCCATGCCCCCATTCTAAATCACAACGATGTGATTCGTCACTAATGGGCGTGTCTTCGCTGGCTTCCAGCCAGGCGTGGTGGTGTCTTTTGCTTTCCGATAGGCTTGGTAGACGCTGAGGGAGGGCGCTCATGCAGCTACTGAACGGTACGGTTCAGCGATACGTCTGGGGCACGACAGACGCCATCTTTGAATTGCTGGGTTGCCAGCCGGACGGTGAACCGTTCGCTGAGTATTGGCTGGGGGCGCACGCGCTGTCTCCGGCGTTTACTCCGCAAGGGGGTCTGGACGACCTGGTAAAGCGGCATCCGCAATGGCTCGGGCAGGCCACCGCCGACGCCTACGGGCCGCAATTGCCCTTCCTGCTCAAAGTGTTGTCGGCACGCCACGCGCTCTCGTTGCAGGCTCATCCCAACCGGGAGCAGGCCGAGGCTGGGTTCGCCCGGGAGAACGCCGCTGGGATCGACTTGACCTCCCCGCAGCGGGTCTACACCGACGACTGGCCCAAGCCGGAAATACTCATCGCGCTGGACACCTTTGAATCGCTGAACGGCTTCCGCGAGCCGCAGGCAACTGCTGAGCTATTCGCCGGACTGGGCGTGGCCGAGGAGTTGGCGTCGGTGATCCGCCCGCTGACTGAGCGCAAGGGCGCGGCTGGGTTGGCGCAGGTCTTCCTCGACATCTTGAGCCTTGATGGGGACCGGAAACATTTGATCGACGTGGTGGCGGCGGCGGCGATGAAGCATTCCAACGATGAAGGCCCGGTGGGCGACTTCGCCCGCACGGCGGTGGACTTGGACCATGCCTTCCCCGGCGACCGGGGTGTTTTGGCGGCTTTGCTGCTGAACCGGGTGACGCTCAGCCCCGGTGAGGCGGTCTATGTGGCTCCCGGACAGATGCATGCCCACCTGCGCGGCACTGGGATCGAGGTGATGGCGACTTCGGACAACGTTATTCGCGGTGGTTTGACCCCGAAGCACATTGACGTGCATGAGTTGGTCAGCGTGGTGGATTTCGCGCCGCAGCCCCCGCAGCTCACGTTGCCGGTTGAGAATCGCCCTGGGGTGGACCGCTATAAGACGCCCTGCCCGGAATTCGACGTGTGGCGGGTGCGGGTCAGCCCCGGTTTGGGGACGATCCGGTTGCCGGGCAGCCGTTCGGCGCGGATCGCGTTGGTTACCTCTGGCGAGGTTGTCATCACCAGCGGCGAGTCGGTGCAGTTGCGCAAGGGCGGGTCGGTCTTCCTGTCTGCTGAGGAGTTGGACGCCAGCATCAGCGGAGACGGCGTGGTCTTCGTAGCCGCTTCCGGCCTGCGCTGAGCGGCAGCCGGCGATACCTTGGGGCAAAAGCTTTGCGGCGGCCTCTCAGGCGATACATAGCTCAATCCAAGCTGGCGGCAATGTTGGCATGTTAACTTCGCAAAATGGCTAAGTTGATAAGGACGGGCAGGTTTGCAGTCGTTGTGCCCATTGTCCTTATGGTGTTTTCGGTTGGGGGCATCGCTGCTTCCATAGTTTTTGGACGCGGCATCGCGGCGTTTTCCCCTGGCCGTGGCGGAAGGATGCCTGGCCGGGACGTGCCCAGCGGAATGCCGACTGATCGCCTTGTGCCCAGCGGAATGCCGACTGATGGCCCCGTGCCCAGCGGGATGCCGGCCGATGGTCCCAGGCCAGGCGGGATGCCTGGCGGAAGGGGCGGGGGATTCGGACCGGGTCAGGCAGGGGAGTTCTTTTTGACCGGTTGGCAGGTCGCGGTCATCGTAGCGTGTGCTTTGGTGCTGGTTGGCAGCGCGGTCTATCTATTCTTGGCGATCAGGGCTCGCCGCCAGCTCGCCGCCGCCGAAGCCAATCACGGCGTGAACGAGCCTTATAGCGTGAGCGAGCCTTACGGCGGCGCTGGTGAGCCGGTGGATGGCGGCACCGACCGCGACCCGAGCCAATTCGTCGAGCCAACCCATGATGACGAGCCAACCCATGATGACGAGCCAACTGCGGGTGGTGTCTGATTCCAAACGGCACATTTCCAAGAGCCGTCAGAGCCTCCGATGGGACTCGAACCCATGACCTTCCGCTTACAAGGCGGAAGCTCTACCACTGAGCTACAGAGGCGCAAAGAAGAGTGTACTAGAGTCCTTCGCGCGATTTCCCCTTCGGGTGGCGCTGGTGGCGCCGGGGCGTTGGCGATACTGGCGAAAGCCGCCGCGCAACTTCGTTAGGATTGCCTGGTGGCATACCAGCGGGTACTTGTGGTTGGAAATGGCGGCCGGGAGCACGCCTTGGCTTGGGCGCTCAGCCGTGATCCGGGAGTGGGCCAAGTGCATATTGCGCCGGGCAATCCGGGTACCGCGCAGGTGGGCGTGAACCATCCGGTCGATGCGCTCGACGGCGCTGCCGTGGCGGCGTTGGCGAAGCGTTTGGACGCGGACCTGGTGGTGGTCGGCCCGGAAGCGCCCTTGGTGGCAGGGGTGGCCGACGCCGTACGGGCCGTTGGCATTCCGGTGTTCGGCCCCAGCGCCGCAGCGGCGCGGTTGGAGGGCAGCAAGTCCTTCGCCAAAGAGATCATGGCTGCAGCAGGGGTGCCGACCGCCGCCGCCCGCGTCTGCGTCACCCCCCAGGAGGCCGCCGCCGCGCTGGACGCTTTCGGGCCGCCCTATGTGGTCAAGGATGACGGGCTGGCCGCTGGCAAAGGCGTGATCGTCACCGATGACCGCGAGGCGGCGCTGAAGCACGCCGAAGGTTGCCGCAAAGTTGTCGTCGAAGAATTCTTGGACGGGCCGGAGGTCAGCCTTTTCGCCCTGTCGGACGGCAAGAACGTGCTGGCCTTTGAACCGGCGCAAGACTTCAAACGGGTGGGGGACCAGGACAAAGGCCCAAACACCGGCGGTATGGGCGCCTACACCCCGCTGCCTTGGGCCGATGCCGGGCTTACCGGGGAAGTGGTGGCCAAGGTGATTCAGCCGACGGTGGACGAGTTGGCCCGCCGGGGTACGCCCTTCGTCGGCCTGCTCTACGCCGGTCTGGCGCTGACCTCCAAAGGCGTGCGGGTGGTGGAATTCAACGCCCGCTTCGGAGACCCGGAGACCCAGCCCTTGTTGACCCGGCTGCAGACCCCGCTCGGGGAGGTGCTGTACGCGGCGGCGACTGGGAAGCTCGCCGGTCACGCCCCGTTGGAATGGGGCAGCGGCGCGGCGGTGGCAGTGGTGATCGCCGCCGGGGGCTATCCGGGAACGCCGCGCCGGGGTGATGCCATTGGCGGTGTCGGCGGCGACGGTATTTTCCACGCCGGAACCGCGCTCAACGAGGCTGGCGATCTGGTCAGCGACGGCGGGAGGTTGCTCGCTGTCGTCGGCACCGGGGACGACCTTGCCCAAGCCCGCCAGGCGGCTTACGCGAAAGCCGGGCAGGTGCAAATCGATGGTTCGTTCTATCGCGGCGATATCGCTTTGCGGGCGGCCAACGGCGAAATACATCCGCCCACCCTCACGGAGGTGACCGCTTGATCCCGAATGTCCTTGCCACCAGGTATGCCTCGGCGGCGATGCGCGAATTGTGGTCGCCGGAACGGAAAATCATCGCGGAGCGGAAGCTTTGGCTGACTGTGCTCAAGGCGCAGGTAGATCTAGGCGTTGATTTCGGGCCGGACCCGGCCCAGCTCGTCGCCGACTATGAGCGGGTGCTGGAACAGGTGGACCTGGATTCGATAAATGCCCGCGAACGGGTGACCAGGCATGACGTCAAGGCCCGGATCGAGGAATTCAACGCGCTGGCCGGACACGAGGACATCCACAAGGGGATGACCAGCCGCGACCTCACCGAGAACGTGGAACAGTGCCAGGTGCTGCGTTCCCTCGAATTGGTCCGAGAGCGCGGCGTGGCGGTGCTGGTACACCTGGCCCGGCTGGGTGTCGAATACCGCGACCAGGCGCTGACTGGCCGCTCGCACAATGTGCCCGCGCAGATGACGACTTTGGGCAAGCGTTTCGCCAGCGCAGCCAATGAATTGCTCGTGGCGCTCGACCGCGTGGACGCGCTGATCGAGCGCTACCCGCTGCGCGGCGTCAAAGGCCCAATGGGCACCGCCCAGGACATGCTCGACCTCTTCGGCGGTGACTTTGGCAAGCTTGCCGAACTCGAACGCCGGGTAGCCGATTCGCTCGGTTTTGGGCAGACGCTCGCCTCGGTCGGCCAGGTCTACCCGCGTTCCCTCGATTACGAAGTGCTTTCGGGGTTGGCGCAGCTTGCGGCAGGCCCGTCGTCGTTGGCGGTGACAATCCGGCTGATGGCGGGGCAGGAATTGGTCACCGAGGGTTTCGCCAAAGGCCAAGTCGGCTCGTCGGCCATGCCGCACAAGATGAACACCCGTTCCTGCGAGCGGGTCAACGGATTCGCGGTGCTGCTGCGCGGGTATGCCGCGATGGCTGGGGAACTGGCCGGGAACCAGTGGAATGAGGGCGACGTTTCTTGCTCGGTGGTCCGCCGGGTGGCTTTGCCGGACGCCTTCTACGCGCTGGACGGCATGTTCGAGACCTTTTTAACCGTGCTGGGCGAATTTGGTGCCTTCCCGGCTGTGATCGAAGCCGAATTGCGGCGCTACCTGCCCTTCTTGACCACCACGAAGGTGCTGATGGCTGCGCTGCGAGCCGGAGTTGGCCGGGAGACCGCCCACGAGGCGATCAAGGAACACGCCGTGGCGGTGGCCCTCGCCCTGCGCGAAGGGTCGTCCGAGAACGATCTATTCGACCGGCTGGCGGCAGATCCCAGACTCGGGCTGACCCGGGAACAATTGGGCCAGGTGGTCGTTGACCCGCTGGAACTCACTGGGGCGGCCGGCGAACAAGTCGATGAGATAGCCGCGCGGGCGGCCAAGTGGGCAGCACGCCATCCGGCAGGGGCCAGCTACCATCCCGGCCAGGTGCTCTGAGCGGTTGGCTATTTGCGGCTAACAGCAATCGTCTCCCCGCCAGGCCTCCACGCCTTCGCTGACGGCGATGGCGGCGATGATCAGGGCGGCGAGCGAATCCGCCCAGACCCAGCCCAGCCAGGCGTTGAGGCCAAGGCCGACCAGCAGGAATCCGGACATATAGGTGCAGAGCAGGGTCTGCTTGCTGTCGGCCACCGCCGAGGCCGAGCCGAGTTGGCGCCCGGCGCGGCGCTGCGCATATGACAAAACGGGCATGATCAGCAGTGACAGCGCGGCGAGGATTATCCCGACGAACGACTCTTCGGCCTGCCTGAATCCGGCGAGGGCCAGCGCGGATTCGGCCAGCACGTATGCCGCCAGGGCGAAGAAGGAACCGGCGATGATGCGCAGCGCCAAGTGCTCGCGCTGCTCGCGGACTTCTGGGTCGCGGGCAGAAAATTGCCAAGCCAGCGCCGCCGCCGAGCTGACTTCGATGGCGGAGTCTAGCCCGAAGCTGATCAGCGCGGCAGAATCAGCCGCCTGTCCGGCGCCGATGGCGATGACCGCCTCAATGACGTTGTAGCTGATCGTCGCGGCCACACACCAGCGGATGATGCGGGCCAGCCGGGCGCGGCGTTCCGCATCCGCTGGTGGATTCGTATCCGGCATCGTCATCGCCTTGCCAACATGCCGTGCGGGTCGGCGTGACCGTTTGCTTCGGGAACGGCTGCGCCAACAGCCCCTTGATTGGTCCGGGCCGCGCGGCCATAGCGCGGGCAGTCGTCAACTTGGTAGCCAGTGGCCTGTAACACCTGCTCGGCACAGCGCAGCAGCGTGAGGACTTCCGGGCAGGCCAGCGAGTAGCGCATTTGGCGGCCCTGGGGCCGTCCCACCACCAGGCCGCAATTCCGCAGGCAGGAGATGTGCTCGGACACCGTGGACTGGGCCAGCCCAACCTCGCCGGTCAGTTCTTTCACGCAATGTTCCCCGTGCGCCAGGCAGGCGATGATCGCCAGCCGAGACGGGTCGGACAACGAATGGAAGAGCGATTCGGCGCCGCGTGGGATCACCAAGCCCGGATGTTTCGTCATTTGTCGATAGTATCGCCGTTTGTCGATGATTGGTTAATTCGGGTCGCCCAGACTGGGTGGCGAAGGCCCAGCACCTGCTCTGGAGAACCGGCGCTGGGCCTTCTTGTTGGGAGTGAAGTGGTGCGGTCAAATGACCTTGCCACGGGCTTTGGCGCGTCGCACATGTGCGAAATAGCAGCTGCCGAGGATTAGGAACCAGATCGGGGTCAGCGCCATCGCAATCAACGTTTGCGAGTCGAGCGCGAGGATGACCAACAGCGCGGCGAAGAAGACGAGCACTGCCCAACTCATCACGATGCCGAGCGGCATCTTGTAGGTCGACTTCTGGTGCAGCTCGGGTGAGCGCTTGCGGTAGACCAAGTAGGAGATGATGATGAGCGTCCAGACGAAGACGAAGAGCACCGAGGCCACGGTCGTGGTGTAGGTGAAAGCTTCGATGATCGAGTCGGTGGCGTAGAGAAAGCCGATGCCGGGGATCACGCAGGCGCAGGAGAAGAGCAGCGCGTTTGCGGGCACTTTCGAGGCAGACAGCCTTCCGAGTCCGCCGGGGGCTTTGCCGCTCTCAGCCAGGCCGTAGAGCATCCGCGAATTTGAGTAGATGCCGCTGTTGGCCGATGAGGCCGCCGAGGTCAGCACCACGAAATTGATCACCGAAGCCGCGATGCCCAATCCGGTGAGGGAGAACATGTTCACGAACGGGCTGATGTCCGGGTTGATGTCTTTCCAGGGCGTGACGCAGAGGATGGCGGCCAACGCGCAGATGTAGAAGAGGCAGACGCGGATGGGGATGGCGTTTACCGCTTTGGGCAGCGTCTTCTGCGGGTCTTTGGTCTCAGCGGCGGCGGTGCCCACCAATTCGATGCCCAGGAAAGCGTAGAAGGCAATCTGGAATCCGGCGAGGAAGCCGGTGACGCCGTTGGGGAACATTCCACCGCCGTCTAGGTTCAAGATATTCACCAACGACGCCTGCGCCCCAGCTGGGAAGTTGTCCGACGGCGGGGAGGTGAAGCCGATGACCACCATGTAGAGCGCCGTGCCGATGAGGGCGACGATAGCCACGATCTTGATCAGCGCGAACCAGAATTCGATCTCGCCGAAGAGTTTCACCGCCACCAGGTTCAATCCCAACAGCAGCAGCACCATCAGCAGCGCGGGTACGAATCTCGGGCATGCTGGCCACCACCAAGTTACGTAGCTGGTTACGGCCACCAGGTCGGCCATGCCGATCACCACCCAGCAGAACCAGTAGGTCCAACCGGCGAAGAAACCGGCCCAGGGGCCGAGCATGTCCTCAACGATGTCGCGGAAAGATTTGTAGCCCAGGTTTGACAGCAGCATCTCTCCCATCGCCCGCATCACGAAGTAGAGGAAGCCGCCGATTATGGCGTAAATGAAGAAGATCGACGGGCCGGAGAGGCTTAGGGTTTTCCCCGAACCCATGAATAGGCCGGTGCCGATGGCCCCGCCGATGGCGATCATTTGCAGGTGGCGGTTGCCGAGGCCGCGTTCGAGTTTTTGTGAACTGTCGGCGGCGCTGGGTGAAGCACCCGGTGTGGCGGGTGGTTCTGGGATTATGTTCGTGTGGGTAGACACGGAAACTCCTTTGTCTCAGACGGGTTGTGGCTGGGAGTCGCTGATTGGCGGCGCCTTTTGGGTACGGCTGGGCCTAAGAGTCTTGCGGCCCGTGGCAGGCAGGGTGCGCCTGCCGGTTCGCAATGCTTGGGCCATGAGTTCTCTTAGGGCCGTGAGTCCCACTGGCGGCGCCTTGGCCAGCGAATCCCCAGTTGCGCTTCGCGCCGGTCGGTGAAAGCCGATACGCAGACCGGCGCGAAGGCCAGGTTCATCCAGCTATTGCGGAGTCGACGGTTATCGAGTCGTAACCCCAGGCCGCCGCCACTGGGGCGCTGGTCAGCTTGCCCTGGTGGGTGGAGAGGCCGCGGGACAGCGGCTTGTTCCGGCGCAGGGCTTCTTGCCAACCTTGGTCGGCGATCTGGGTGATGTAGCCCAAAGTGGCGTTGGTGAGCGCGTAGGTCGAGGTCACCGGGACCGCGCCAGGCATGTTTGCGACCGCGTAGACGAGCGAATTGTGTACCGGGAACACCGGATCGCTGTGGGTGGTGGGATGGGTGTCCTCGAAGCAGCCGCCCTGATCGACGGCGATGTCCACGAATACCGAGCCGGGCTTCGCTTTGGCGATCATCGCGTTGGTCACCAATTTGGGTGCGCGCGCGCCGGGGATGAGCACTGAGCCGATCACCAGGTCGGCGTCGGCTATCGCCCGTTCGATGGAGTATGCGGTGGAGAAAAGCGTCTTGGCGTGGCCGGAGAATTCCGTGTCGAGTTGGGCTAGGAGGGCCAGGTTCACGTCCAGGATGGTGACGTCGGCGCGCAGGCCGAAGGCGATCCGGGCGGCGTTCTGTCCAGCGGTGCCAGCGCCGATGACGACGACTTTGGCGGGTGCCACGGTGGGCACGCCGCTGATCAGGGTGCCGTTGCCGCCGAGGTGCTTCAGCAGCGACTGGGCGCCGACCAGGGTGGAGAGCCGTCCGGCGACTTCGCTCATCGGTGCGAGCAGGGGCAGCTGGCCGCTGTCGGTCTGCACCGTCTCGTAGGCTATCGCGGTGGTGCCGGAGCTGATTAGGGCGTCGGTCTGGGCCTTGTCGGCGGCCAGGTGCAGATAGGTGAAGACCACTTGGTCCGCACGCAGCAGCGGATATTCAGCGGCGACAGGCTCCTTCACTTTGACCAGCAATTCCGCCTCTCCCCAAACTTCGGCGGCGGTTTTGCGGATGACGGCGCCAGCTTCGATGTAGTCCGCGTCGCTGATCCCGGAGCCGACGCCGGCACCGGCCTCGATCAGGACTGAATGCCCGCGCAGGGACAGATGGTGTGCGCCGGAGGGAGTGATGGCCACCCGGTTCTCTTGGCTCTTGATTTCTTTGGGAATGCCTATCTTCATTGAAGTTCCTTCGCAGTGAGATTTCGTTTGCCTTGCTGTGTCGCGGTCTGCTGTGAACGCAACGGAAGGTGGCACCCAATCTGCCCACCGGCAGTGATCTGGGCCAACCGCACTGCGAAACTCCGCAGATTCTTCACCGCGCTAGTGGTGCCGTGGCGCTGCTGGCGGGGGACTTTGGCCACCCGAATCGAGGATTCTTCAGCAGAATTGCCAGTAGAGCGGGAATTCGTTGTTAGGGTCTTTGTTTGTGGCTAACCTCAAGCCAGAAGTTAAGTGGAAGTGCCGGTGCGACTCAGTGACAAAGCAGTCTTTGGACGCCGTAGACAGGCGGATAGTGGAATTGCTCGTCCACAATGCCCGCATCTCCAACCACGCGGTGGCCGAAGCGGTCTCGATGGCCGAATCGACCAGCTACTCCCGTATGCGCGCGCTGATCGAATCGGGGGTGATCAAGGGCTTTCACGCCGACGTGGACTTCGCGGCCATCGGGCAGCCGCTGCGGGCGGTGGTGCTGGTCCAAGTGCATCCCAACTGCCGCTCGCAATTGCTGGAGGAAGCCCAACGGATTGCCGGGGTTCCCGGTGTGCTGGAAGTGCAATTCCTGGCTGGCACCTTTGACCTGATGATCCAGACGGCATTCGCGGATTCAGCAACCTTGCGGGATTTCGTAGTCAAGGAACTCAGCTCCAGCACCGCGATCTCATCCACCAACACCAGCGTGGTGATGGACACGTTCAACGGCGAAACCCCGATCACCCCGTCGGCAGGTTGACCTCTTCTCGGCTTCTTCGCCACCGCGTCCATGCCGTGCTCCCGGCTCCGCAATCGCCGCCGTCGGCTTGCCCGCAGAGCGGATTTCACGCTCCCAGTGTGCGATTTCGCCGCCAAGATGGCAAACTTATTCCGCTCGGGGCATTAACTCAGTTGGTAGAGTGCGACCTTTGCAAGGTCGAAGTCAGGGGTTCGAGTCCCCTATGCTCCACTGCCGCAGTCGCAGGAGCTTGCCTCCTGCGACTGCGGCAATCATATTTGCGGACTCGAACCCCTGAGGGATTTGCCGTATTTGCGGACTCGAACCCGGCCTCCCCGTCTTCTAAGCAGAAGCGCAACACCCTTCCTAGGATGAGGACTGTCAAAGGTTCTCTGGAAGGAAGGGTGTTGGGGTGGGTCTACGTTACCTGCATTTGTCCGCTGGCGAGCGGACCGTGATCGAGAGGATGGGATCGGAGGGCGCGTCGATCCGTGAGATAGCGCGTCGTCTGGGGCGTTCGGCGTCCACTGT
>JAIRXX010000378.1 GCA_031268065.1 Propionibacteriaceae bacterium | reverse complement strand
GTCGAAAGCTGGAAGACCCAAGCCGCCGCCGCCAATGACGGTTAGTATCTAGGGGTACCCAGGCCTGTGGTGGGCACGTCTGGCGGCGTGCCCACCACAGCCATAGCGAAGGAACTAGTCATGCGAATATCCACCTATATCAAGAAATGGTTCCCCGCCTTCGCGCTGCCGACGACGCTCGCCTTCATCTTGGCGTTCGTAGTCCCGTTCGGCATGGGACTTTTCTTGTCTTTCACAAAATTCCGCACGGTCAACGACGCCCAGTGGGTCGGCGTGGAGAATTACATCACCGCTTTCACCGAAAACAACGACTTCTTGCACGCGCTCGGCTTCACCGTCAGCTTCACCGTAGTCTCGGTGATCACGGTGAACGTCGTCGCTTTCGCGCTTGCGTCGCTGCTCACCAAGGCGATAAAAGGCACCAACATCTTCCGGGCGGTATTTTTCCTGCCCAACTTGATCGGTGGCATCGTCTTGGGCTACATCTGGCAATTGCTGATCAATGGCGTTCTGGTGGGCATCGCCGGCGAAGATCTGACCTCCAACTCCGCATACGGCTTCTGGGGCCTGGTGGTTGTGGTCAACTGGCAGATGATCGGCTACATGATGGTCATCTACATCGCCGGGATCCAGAACATCCCCGGTGAGGTCATCGAAGCCGCCGAGGTTGATGGGGCGGGCTTCTGGCCGAAGCTTTTCCAAGTGACCATCCCGATGGTCACCTCTGCCATCACCATCTGCACCTTCCTCACCCTCTCGAACTGCCTGAAGATCTTCGACCAGAACTTGGCCCTGACCGCAGGCGCTCCCAACCATGAGACCGAAGGCCTGGCGCTGAATATCTACCGCACGTTCTACAACGTCCGAAACCATCAGGGGGTGGGGCAGGCGAAGGCTGTGGTCTTCTTCGTCTTCGTGGCGATCATCGCCTTCTTCCAACTCCGGCTCACCCGTGACAAGGAGGTGGAAGGCTGATGAAACAAGAACGAGTCTTCAAAACCATCAGCTTCTGGGGCCTGCTGGTGCTAGCGCTCATCTATCTGGTGCCGCTGGCAATGGTGTTGGTCAATTCGCTGAAGGGCAACCTCTTCATCACCACCGATCCCTTCTCGCTGCCCAACGCCGAAAGCTTTGCGGCCGGGGATAACTACATCGGCGGCCTGGAGCGCACCGGATTCCTGCAAGCCGCCGGGTGGTCGCTGTTCATCACCGTCTTCAGCGTCATTGCGATCGTGCTGGTTTGCTCAATGACAGCTTGGTACATCGCCAGGGTGAAGGCCTGGTACACCACGGTGCTTTACTACCTATTCGTCTTCTCGATGATCGTGCCCTTCCAGATGGTGATGTTCACCATGACCAAGGTGGCCAACGTCACCCATTTGGACAACCCGTTCGGCATCATCTTGCTTTACACCGGATTCGGCGCGGGCTTGTCGGTATTCACCTTCGTCGGCTTCATCAAGGCCATCCCGATTGACGTCGAAGAGGCGGCCATGATCGACGGCGCATCACCTTGGCAGACATTCTTCCAAGTGATCTTCCCGATGTTGCGGCCCACCGCGATAACCATCGCCATCTTGAACGCCATGTGGATCTGGAACGACTACCTGCTGCCGGTGTTGGTCATCGGCACCGAGTACAAGACGATCCCGATCGCCGTTCAGCAGTACATGACTGGCAGTTACGGCGCCAAAGACATGGGCGGTTTCATGGCGATGCTGGTGTTGGCGATCATCCCGATCATCGCCTTCTACCTCGCCGGACAGCGGCACATCATCAAAGGTGTCACCGCTGGAGCGGTTAAGGGCTAGCCAGCAACCAGTCGCTTCCGACCATGATAACCATCAAGGACATCGCCAGGGAGGCGGGCTTTTCAGTCAGCACCGTCTCCCGGGTGGTCGGCGGGCGAAGAGACGTCAGCCCTGCCACCGCGAAGAGCATCCAAGCGGTGATCGACCGCCACCATTTCTCGGTGAACCGCAGCGCGCGCAATCTGAAACGGGCCGATACCCACACCGTGTTGATCCTGGTCAAAGGGCATTCCAATATGCTCTTCGCCGCCATGATCGAGCATGTGCAGTCCGAGGTGCGCGCGACGGGCAATTCCACCGTGGTGCAATACCTGGACGAGGATGAGAATGAGGTCGAGGCCGCCGAAAGGTTGGTCACCGACGTCAAGCCGAGTGGGGTTTTCTTCCTCGGCGCAAATGCCGACCATTTCCACTCCCATGCCGCGCGGATAGGCACGGCCTTCCCCGCCGTAGTGCTGACGAATTCGATGGAAGGACTCGGCAAACCTGCCATCTCCTCAGTTTCCACCGATGACGCGCTCGGGGCACGGCTGGCCGTTGAACACCTAATCGCCTGTGGGCATCGCCAGATCGGCGTGATCGGCGGCAACCCCCAATTGTCCACCACCAGCAGGCTGCGGCTGCGCGGGGTGACGCAAGCCTTGGCCGCGCACCGACTGCCTTTCGCCGCCGACTCCCACTACGCCGCCACCCGCTACAGCCTCGAATGCGGTTATCGCTGTGCCGGGCAATTGCTGGAACGCTGCCCGGAACTCACCGCGATCTACGCCATGAGCGACATCATGGCCATCGGGGCGCTGCGGGCCTTGGGCGACCTGGGCGTCGGCGTACCCGGACAGGTATCGCTGGTCGGCCATGACGGCGTAGAGCTGAGCGGTTATACGCTGCCTCGGCTGACCACCATCGTCCAACCGCAGTTGGACTTGGCCGCCAGCGGCACAAAAATTCTGCTGCGCCACATCGCCGGAGACGGCAAACCCAGCTACGAGACCGTCGGGGCATCCCTGCGGGAGGGAGAGTCCGTCCGCCGGGCTTAGACCACGCAAACCGCCGCGAAAGCCACCGCAGCGGCAACTGGGGCTGCTATCAGCGCTATCTTTTGCGCCAGCGGGCGCCGGGAAGTCCATCTGGCGCTGGCAAGCGCCGACAGCGCCGGGACGAGCAAATACAGCCACCACAGCCAGGAGTCCAAGATGGCATTCACCCCAAGGCTTGCTTGAATCGCCAGCAGGCCGGTGAACAGCGCGGTGAATGCGGCGAAGAACCAGAAATCTATCCTCTTCGCCAAGGTCAAGATGGTGACCATGATCGCCATTCCGGCGATCACCGCGACAGCGGCGCTGACCAGTATCAATGCGATGGAGCAGACCGCGCTTTGATCGTCCGCGCAGAGCGCACCCTGGACCCCGGCGACAATGCCAGCGGCAATGGCGCCGATCAATACCGCGCCAATCGAGGACAGGCAACCCCAGGCAACGCGACCGGCGATTTCCTCCGGGGGTTCCACCACCTCTGAAACCGCATACGGGTTGTGGATATCACGCCTTCTGGCCATAACCCCCACCATATCGCCCCCGCCTGTGCGCAGCCGATGCCATTCCAACCCGCTGGCTCAGCCCAGCAACGAGCGGAGCACGAAAGGCAAGATTCCGCCGTGGCGGTAGTAATCGGCCTCTCCAGGGGTGTCGATGCGCACTGGGGCTTCGAATTCGATCCGGCCAGCGGCGCCCTCGGCCACCACGCAAACCGTCTTCGGGATCAGGTCGTTGAGCGCGGCTATCCCACTGAAGCCAAACGTCTCCTCGCCGGTCAGTCCGAGCGAGTCGGCGCTCTGCCCAGGCGGGAATTGCAGCGGCAGCACGCCCATGCCGATCAGGTTGGAACGGTGGATGCGTTCGTAGCTCTCCGCTATCACCACTTTCACGCCGAGCAGCGCGGTGCCTTTGGCCGCCCAGTCCCTGGAAGACCCCGACCCGTATTCTTTTCCAGCCAGCAGCAGCAGCGGAACCGACGCCGCCCGATAGTTGGCGGCTGCCTGGTAGACCGTGGTCACCGGCGCGCCACCGCAGGTGAAGTCGCGGGTAAAGCCGCCCTCGCTGCCCGGCGCCAATTGGTTGCGCAGGCGGATATTGGCGAAGGTGCCGCGTACCATCACCTCATGATTGCCGCGTCGAGACCCATAGGAGTTGAAATCTGCCGGCGCGACCCCGTGTGTGCTCAAGTACTCCCCCGCTGGAGAATCGGCTTTGATCGAGCCTGCCGGGGAAATGTGGTCGGTGGTCACCGAGTCTCCGAGCTTCAGCAATACCCGCGCCCCGGCAATATCTGACAGCGGTAACGGGACGGGTGGCATCTGCTCGAAATACGGGGCTTTGCGGATATAGGTGGAGCCTTCCTCCCAGGCGAATATGTCGCCATTCGGAGTGGGCAGCTTGCGCCAATTTTCGTCCCCGGTGAAAACGTCCGCGTAGCGTTTGGCGAAGAGTTCGGGGTTGAGCGACGCGGCGACCATTTCGTCCACCTCGGCCTGGCTGGGCCAGATGTCGCTGAGGTAGACGTCTTGCCCAGCGTCGTCTTGGCCGATTGGATCGCTGCCCAGATCGATGTCCATCGTCCCCGCCAGCGCGTAGGCGACCACCAGCGGCGGGCTGGCGAGATAATTCATCTTGACGTCTGGACTGATCCGCCCCTCGAAATTGCGGTTTCCAGACAGCACCGACACAACTGCCAACTCGTTGTCGTTGACCGCCCGTGACACCTCCGGGATCAGCGGCCCGGAATTTCCGATGCAGGTGGTGCAGCCGTAGCCGACCAGATTGAAGCCGAGCGCGTCCAAATATTGCGTCAGCCCGAGTTTTTCGTAGTAGTCGGTGACCACTTTGGAACCCGGCGCGAGAGTTGTCTTCACCCACGGTTTGCTGCGCAGCCCCTTCTCCACCGCCTTCTTGGCGAGCAGCCCGGCGCCGATCATCACCGAAGGGTTGGAGGTGTTGGTGCAGGAAGTTATCGCGGCGATGGCCACCGCGCCGTTGCCCAACTCGAATTCAGCGCCCCCCAATTCCACTATCGCCGGTTCGCTGTCGGCAGAGGCGTTGTCGGCGATGGCTTTCGCCCAAGCCTGTGCCGCGTCGGAAAGCGGTATCCGGTCCTGCGGACGCCTTGGCCCGGCTATCGAAGGCCGCACCGATGCGAGGTCCAGCTCTAGGTACTCGCTGTAACGCAGCGCCGCACCCGGATCGTGCCACAGGCCCTGCGCTTTCGCGTATGCCTCGACCAAAGCGATTTGGCGCTCATCACGCCCGGTCAGCCGCAGATAGTCCAAGGTCTTGTTGTCTATCGGGAAGAAGGCAAGCGTGGAACCGTATTCCGGACTCATATTGCCGATGGTGGCCCGGTTGGCCAGCGGAACCTCCGCAATGCCCGGTCCGTAGAATTCCACGAATTTTCCGACGACTTGGTGTTCGCGGAGCTGCTGGGTGATGGTGAGCACGAGGTCGGTCGCCGTGGCGGGTTCGGGGAGCTTGCCGAAGAGCCGGAATCCGACGACGCGCGGGATGAGCATCGAGATCGGCTGGCCGAGCATGGCCGCCTCCGCCTCGATCCCGCCCACACCCCAGCCGACGACGCCCAGCCCGTTCACCATAGTGGTGTGGGAATCGGTGCCCACGCAGGTGTCCGGGTAGGCCTGGGCCGCAACGCCGTCCGTCTTGTCGAACACCACCCGCGCCAGGTGTTCAATGTTTACCTGGTGTACGATTCCGGTCCCCGGCGGCACAACGGCGAAATCGTCAAAGGCGTTCTGCCCCCAGCGGAGGAATTGGTAGCGCTCGCGGTTGCGCCGATATTCCAGCGCCACATTTGCGGCCAAAGCATCCGGGCTGCCGAAAGCTTCGGCCACCACTGAATGGTCTATGACCATTTCGGCTGGAGAGAGCGGATTGACCTTGGCCGGATCACCGCCTAGCTCCTGGACCACCTCGCGCATGGTGGCCAGATCGACCACACACGGGACGCCGGTAAAATCCTGCATGACAACCCGCGCCGGGGTGAACTGGATCTCCCGGTCAGGCAAGGCGGCGGGATCCCACGCTCCCAGGGCGGCGATGTCGGCTGCGGTGACATTCACCTGGTCTTCGTGGCGCAGCAGATTCTCCAGCAGCACCCGCAGGCTGAGCGGGAGGCTGTCGGATCCGGCAACCTTGTCGATGCGGTAAATCTGATAGGCCCGGCCACCGACATCGAGGATATCCCCCGCCCCATAGCTATCTGCGCCCATGATTACCCCTCCAGTAAACAGCTGCCCCGCGCCGAAGTACTCCAGAGCGCGCCGCAACCCATCCTGCGCACACCGATTACACCAGCGTCCGCTTAACTCTTCTCAGGGTACTGAATTCAGGCCGGTGTCGTGGCCTGACTTGCCATACGTCGTTTTGCCCACTCAACGCGGCCGTCGTAATCAGCCATCGCCAAAGTGACGATCGGGCAGTCCTGGGGGCCAGTCACGCCGTACTGGCAGGCGAGGCAGTA
>JAIRXX010000096.1 GCA_031268065.1 Propionibacteriaceae bacterium | reverse complement strand
AGTAGCCGGGGTTGACGCGGGGATTATCGAGAATGGCAAATACGACAACCTAGCCCGCAGCGTGCTCAATGCCAGCTTGGAGAAGCGGGTCAACGATGAGCGCGCGGTGGCGATTCTGCGCGGTGATGCGCAGATTTGGACCACGGCTTACCGGGGTGGCGAGCAAGCTCCCGGTTTGGGGGAAGTCATCGTCCCACTGCTGTTCGCGGTGCTCTTTTTCCTGCTGATCACGCTGATGGGCAACCAGATGCTCTCGGCATTCCTTGAGGAGAAGGAGAACCGGGTGGTGGAGATGATGCTGACCACCATCGACGCCCCGAGCCTGTTGGCCGGAAAGATGGTCAGCCTGTTGGTCTGCGGTTTGGTGCAAACTTCGGTGCTCACCGTCCCCGCCGTGATCGTGTTGTTCATCTTGGGAGGCCAGGCGCAGGGCGTGGACATGGGCTTGGCCGAAGGCGGCTTCAACGGGCTGGGCCTTTTCACGCTGACCTTCGATCCGCAGCGGATAATCGTCGGGGCGCTGATCCTGGTAGGCGCCTTCTTCCTGAATCTGATCAGCGTGGTGAGCGTGGGGATGATCATGCCCACCGCCAAAGAAGCGGGCGGGCTGTTCACGCCGCTGCTGTTGGCGTCGCTGTTGCCACTGTATCTGTCTGGAATGATGGTCACCGCTCCGGAGAATCCGGTGGTGCAGGCGATAACCTACTTCCCCTGGTCCGGCGGGCTGACGGGTCTGGTGCGCAACGCCTTCGGCACGCTCTCGCTGGGGGAGTCGATAGCCGTCATCGTGATCCAATTCGCCGCCGCCGCGCTGATGTGCCTGCTTGGTGTCAAAATCTGCCGCAATGGGTTGATTTCCTACACCAAACCGCTGAATCTGCGCTCCGCCTTGCGCGGCAAATGATTGCCAGGACCGGTGTCAGCTGGACGTTGGGGCGATCTTCCGCGTTCGGGATAGACTAACCCCTTGTGACTGTCGCAGACATGCAAGCCGAGCTGGGAGCGTTGGACTCCACGCTGAGCGCCATCATCACGGTGCTCGACCCAGCGGCTAAGAAAGATGAAATCGCCAAGCTGGCCGAGGAGGCCGCGCGCCCTGATCTTTGGGACGACCAGGCTAACGCCCAGGCGGTGACGTCGAAGCTGTCGCGTTTGCAGTCGGAAGTTGACCGGTTGGATGCGCTGCGCGGGCGCACTGACGACCTGGCCGTATTGATCGAGCTGGCCGAAGCTGAGGACGACGCCGACACCCTCGCCGAGGCTGCCCAGGAGCTGGCCTCGCTCGGCAAAGACGTTTCGGCGTTGGAAGTGCGCACCCTGCTCAGCGGGGAGTACGACGAGCGCGACGCTCTGGTCACCGTGCGTTCGGAGGCGGGGGGAGTGGACGCCGCCGACTGGGCCTCGATGGTGTTGCGGATGTATCTGCGCTGGGCGGAGCGCCACGGATATGCCACCGAGGTGTACGACATCTCCTACGCCGAAGAGGCGGGCATCAAGTCGGCCACTTTCACCGTCAAGGAGCCTTTTGCCTACGGGATGCTGTCGGTGGAGCAGGGCACCCACCGGCTCATCCGGATTTCGCCCTTCGACAACCAGGGTCGGCGGCAAACCTCTTTCGCCGGTGTGGACGTGCTCCCGGTGACCGAGGAGACCGACCATATCGAGATTCCCGAGTCCGATCTGCGCATTGACGTCTTCCGTTCGTCTGGTCCAGGCGGGCAGAGCGTCAACACCACTGATTCGGCGGTGCGGATCACCCATTTGCCCACCGGTTTGGTGGTTTCCTGCCAAAATGAGAAATCTCAGCTTCAGAACAAGGTCGCCGCCCTGCAAGTGTTGCAGTCCCGGCTGCTGGAGAAGGCCAGGGCGGAGAAAGAGGCTGAATTGCGCGGCCTGCTCAGCGAGGGCAACTCTTGGGGTTCGCAGATCAGGAATTACGTGCTGCACCCCTTCCAAATGGTCAAAGATGTGCGCACCGGCTACGAGGTTGGCAACGCTGAAGCGGTGCTCAACGGCGAGATTGACGCCTTCATCGATGCCGGTATCCGTTGGCGCCGCCAGCAAGGCGAGCGTTAGCACGGCGTTTCTCCAGCCATTATCGGGCTGTTGGCATACACTCGTAACTGGTCGGCCTGAGATTTTCTCAGGAAAACTTCCCCATTGCCTACACCGGCCAGCAGGTAGCCGTGATTAGATTTGAAGACGTTTCAAAGACCTATCCGGGTCAGAAGCGCGCCGCTCTCAGCCATGTCAACGTGGAGATCGAGAAGGGTGAATTCGCCTTCTTAGTTGGCCCGTCGGGGTCTGGCAAGTCGACCTTCATGCGGCTCATCTTGCGCGAGTACCTGCCCACCGCTGGTCGGCTGTACGTTGCCGGCAAGGATCTCACCAAGATGCACTCTTGGAAAGTTCCAGCCCTGCGCCGCCGCATCGGGACGGTGTTCCAAGACTTCAGGCTGCTGCCGGGCAAGACCGTCCATGAGAATGTGGCGTTTGCGTTGCAAGTCATCGGCAAGCCGAACGCTTTGATCAAACGGGTGGTGCCCGAGACGTTGGAATTGGTCGACTTGACCGGCAAAGGGGACCGGCTGCCGGAGGAATTGTCCGGCGGCGAACAGCAGCGAGTGGCTATCGCCAGGGCATTCGTCAACAGGCCGCAAATCCTGATCGCCGACGAGCCGACCGGAAATCTCGATCCGGCCACCAGCGTGGGAATTATGAAATTGCTCGACCGGATCAACAAGGCCGACACCACCGTCATCATGGCCACCCACGATGCCAATATCGTGGACCAGATGCGCAAGCGGGTGATCGAATTGGCCAGCGGAAACGTGGTCCGCGACCAGACCAAGGGCGTTTACGGCTACGGCCAGTCTTGGGACTATTCCGGTCCGGGGCGCGACCAGCTCAGGGGGAGATGATGCGGCACGTATTCCGGGAGGCGTTTTCGGGCATCCGCCGCAACGCCTCGATGACCGTCGCGGTGGTCATCACAATGTGGGTGTCGCTCGCGCTGTTCGGCGTCGGCCTGCTGGCCGCCGAGCAGGTGGAACTCACCAAGGGGCGCTGGTACGACAAGATCGAAATCAGCGTCTTCATGTGCGTGAAGACTTCCAAGGCTTCAAATTGCGAGCAAGGTTCAGAGGCGACCCAGGCGCAGAAGGATGAAATCAGGGCCACTTTGGAGGGCAACCCCGAGGTGGAGATGGTGTATTACGAGACCAAGGCCGAGGCGTACGAGGACTTCCGCCAGTATTACGCGGACTCGCCGGTGCTGGCGACGCTGACCGAGGACGACATGCAGGACTCGTTCCGGGTGAAGCTGATAAACCCCGAGGAGTATCAGGGGGTGGTCTCCGCTGTCGCCCATATGAAGGGGGTGGAGACGGTGCAAGACCTGCACACCTACCTCGATTCCATCTTCGCCTGGCTCAACATGGCCAGATGGGCGACCATCGGGGCCTCTGCCATCCTGCTCATCGCCGCCGCGCTGCAGATCGGCAACACCATTCGCATGGCGGCGTTCAACCGACGGCGGGAATTGGGAATCATGCGCCTGGTGGGCGCCTCAAATTGGTACATCTTGCTGCCGTTCCTGATGGAGGCTTTGATCTCGGCGATCTTGGGTGCGCTGCTGGCCTGCAGCACCTTGGTGGCGTTGGAAGAAGTGGTGATCAGGGGTAAAGCCAAGGTTGAGATCGGTGGGGATTGGATCGACCTTTCCCATGTGCAATCGGCATCTTTGATATTAGGTTTAGTGGCGGTAGTGCTGTCTGTGATTCCAACACTGGTAGCCACACGCAGATTTCTCCGGGTATGAGCAAGGGGCGGCGATGATAGCGAATAACGGTTTACGGCGACGGCTGATCGGGTTGGTCACCCTGCTGCTTTGCGTGGGTGTCGTGCCGATGAGTTCCGCCGACGATCTCAGCGACGCGCGGGACAAAGTGCGCAAAGAACTGGTCAGCGCCTCCAACCAGGTCAAGGACAACGAGAAAGAGGTCAAGCGGGCAACCGTTGCGCTGCAAGACTCACAGGACGACCTTAAGCAGGCCCAGGCGAAACTGACCCACCTGAAGGGCCAACTCGCTGACGCGAAGGCGGAGCACGAGCAGATCAAGGCTGAATTGGAGAAAGCCAAGGTCGCAGTCTCGATCGCCAAAGAGCAAGTCATCGCCGCTGGAGAAGAAGTTGACGGCCAGAAATTGCTGATCACCCTCGCCGCTCGCAGCGAGTATCAGCGCCGCAGCGACTTAATCGGCTACGGATTGGTCTTCTCCGCCGATAGCGCGTCGGAAATCTCCAACCAGTTGCAGTGGGCCAGCACCATTTTCAACACCACGGCAGCCGAATTGACCCGGCTTGAAGAGCTTGAGACGAGGCTGTCGATCACCAAAGACGTCTTGGCCAAAGCTGAGGCAGAGGTGGCCGCTCGAAACCTTGCCGCCAAAGAGCAGGTAGCCAAGATCAAGTCGCTGACTGATGACGCCGCCGCTCAGGCCAGCCGGGTGCAGCAGCTCGTGGCCGCGAACCAGAAAGCCAAAGAGGCCGCGCAGGACGAGCTAGAGGTCAGCAAGAAGGAATATCAGAAGCAGCAGGCCAAAGAGGCCGAGATCATGCGGAAGATAGCCGAGCAGGCGGCGAAAGACAAGGCGTCTGGAACGACGATGACCGCCACCGGATTCGTCTATCCGGTGAACGCCAAACCCGGCTCCCCATTCGGTATGCGCTACCACCCGATCCTGCACTACAACCGGATGCACTGGGGCCAAGACTTCGGAGCACCCTGTGGGGCGCCGCTGTTTGCGATGGCCGACGGCAAGGTGACCTCGACCCTCCCGACCAGATCGTCCAACGGCCTGGGCAATTACACGATCATCAGCTACGGCACCTACAAGGGCAAGTCAATTTCGTCGGGCTACGCGCACCAGTCGAAGATCATCGTCAAGGTGGGACAGCAAGTTTCCCAGGGCCAAGTCGTTGGATACGTGGGGACCACCGGCCTGTCCACAGGTTGCCATCTGCACTTGCAGATTTACTACGGCGGCGCACGGGTAAACCCGATGCAATTCCTGTGACAAGGCTCACCCGCCAGCCGGCGGGCTTCCCTTCAGCTTTCTGGAGTGGCCTTGCGCTGAAACGACCGGGGTCCGCTGGCATCGAGTGACTCGTTGGCCGCAGCCAACGCGGCTAGGGCGCGGGGTAGGAAATCGGCGGCGGCCCCGATGTGTTCTTCGCCCCACAACTCAAGCACCACGGCGATGGTGGCAGCACCCGCGACGCGCGGCTCAAGGGCGGTGGGCGGCTGGGCGAAATCGGTGGCCAGCGCCTTGGTAACCAATGCCCTGGCCCGCGCTAAGTGTTCCTGCTGGCGTGCCTGGAGCAGCGGTTCACGCGAGACTGCCCTGCGCACCAGGTCATCCCCGGTTTCGTCGCCGATGGCAACCTCGTCTGCCAGCCAGGTGGCAACCGCTTCCAGGGCGGAAGTTTCCGGTGCGCGGGAAGCCAATGTCGCCTCCAACCGGTCGATGATGATGCTAATCGGCCCCATCGCGATGTCTGCCTTGACCGGGAAATAGTAGCTGACAGTGCGTGGCGAAACCTCTGCCTCGGCTGCTATCAGGGGGATGGTGGCACCGTCAAAACCCCGTTCGGCGATCAATCGCAGTCCGGCGCGGATGATCGCCCGTCTGGTGCGTGTCTTGTTCCGTTCGCGCAAGGATTTGGCCACCTGAGTAACTCTACTTGCAGATTCCCCTCTTGGCCCTCCTGGCCGGGTGGTGTCTCGGGGCCGTCTCAGATCGAGCCAGGATGCTTGCATTAACATGCAAAATTGCATTACGCTGCAATTATCAGCGTGGGCCAAAGCCGGTCCACTTCCTCAAAGCGGAGGTCCAAAGTCATGGGAACAAACCCCACAACTCGAATCAGTTCCGGCGAGGTCTGCGGTCTGGTCAAGCCCAACCAGACCCTGGCTTTCCTGGGCATCCCCTATCAATCTGATCCGACCGACAATCCCTACGCGCCCCCCGCCGCCGCTCCCGCCTGGGCAAAGCCGCTCTTGGCGCAGAGTTACGGTCCCAGCGCGCCCCAGCCGCCCGATAACGACCCCATCGTCCCGGCGGCCATCATCCCGCCTGGGCCGGGCGGCTATCTCAACCTCAACGTCTTCACCGCCGACCTCAGCGGCAGCCGTCCGGTGATGGTCTACATTCACGGTGGCTCGTTCATCGCCGGTTCCAACGCCTTTTCGTGGTACGACGGTTCCCACCTGGCCGCTGAGGGCGCGGTTGTGGTGACGATAAATTACCGCCTGGGCGTTTATGGCTTTAGCCCGTTGGGCGAACCCGGCGCGGGCATCACCCCCAACCTGGGGTTGCGGGACATGATCGCCGCGCTGGCATGGGTGCGGGACAACATCGCCGCCTTTGGCGGTGACCCGGCGCGGGTTACGGTGTGGGGGCAGTCAGCCGGCGCCGTTGCGATCTGCGCCTTGCTCGCCGCACCGTCCGCCAAGGGGTTGTTCCACCGCGCCATAGTCCAGTCGGCCAGCCCCAACGCGGTGCTTGCGCCCGCCGACGCCGTGGTGGTGGCCCGCCAGCTGGCCCTCGCCCGCGGCGTTGACCCTGCGGACAAAATGGCCCTCGCGCGGAAACTCCGCACAGCGCCGGCGGACGAACTTGCTGCCGCCGCATCCGGTTTGGCCGCGTCTGTGCTGGCCAATCCCGACCCGGCAAAGTGGGGTTCGGTGGCGATCATCTACCTGCCCTTCGCGCCGCAGGTGGATGGCGAAGTGTTGCCGACCAGTCCCATCGAGGCGGCCCGCGCTGGAATGGGAAATGACATCGAGTTGCTGATTGGCTACAACGCCGACGAGTTCAACCTGTTCACCATCCCGTCGGGGCTGGCTGACGCGATAGACCAGCCGACGGTGGAATTGCTCGCTGCCCTGCGCGGGCTAAGCCCGGCGGACTTGGAGTCCTTCGGCGCCCGTCCCGGACAGACCGATTGGGGATCGGTGTGGAACGCCTTCATGACCGACTGCATGTACCGCCGCGCCTCGGTGGAGCTGGTCGAAACGCGCAACCGGGCCGGGGCAAAGCCGAGCTATCTGTACCAGTTTGCCTGGCCATCGCCAGCCTTTGCGGGACGCCTGGGCGCCTGCCACGCCCTTGAAATCCCATTCGCGTTCGGCACCATGAACGAGCCAGGTGTAAGCGCGGTTGTCGGCGAGGATGTCCCGGACGGTCTCAGCGACGAGGTGCGTTCTGCTTGGCTCGCCTTCGCCGCGACCGGCGCCGCGCCCTGGCCCGCGTACCAAGCGGATAACGCCGTCTTCCGGCGCTTCGACACCGAATCCCGAAACATCTTCGACCCATCCGTCCCACCCTCGGCTATGGCGTGAAGCCAGAGCGCACAACTACAAGCGTAAGGAGACGCAAGCCATGTCAGATCAAATAGAAGCCCACAGCGCAGCTGGGTCCGATGGCGGCGAAACTGCCACTGGAGGACTCGCGGTCCCGTTGCACAAAGTTAGCCCGTTCCTCTTCCTGGGCAGTTTGGGCTTCCTGGTTACCACCGCAGTCAACCAAACCCTCATCCAACAAATGCTTGCCGAATGGGATCCGGCGACCAAGGTGGCGAACTATTCGATTATCTCGCTGCTAGGCTCTTTCACCCAGATGATCGGCTCCATTGTGTTCGGGGCACTGAGCGACCGCACCACCTCGCGTTTTGGGCGGCGCAACCCCTGGATTCTGGGCGGGGGATTGGTGGCGTCTAGCTGCATCGCGGCGATTAGTTTCACCGACTCTTTCCCGGTCTTGCTCGTCTTTTGGTTGGTGGGCACCAGTGCGGTTTCAGCTTTCACCGCGCCGTTGGCGGCGATCATGCCGGATCGGGTCGCCAAGAACGCGATGGCACGGGCATCGATGATCGCGGGCATGGGGCAGATGGCCGCCCTGGTGCTCAACGGATTCATCGTGGCCGCGCTCTTGGCCAATGCCCAGGCTGGCCTGCGTATCGCGGCATGGCCAATCGCCATCGCCGGTGTGGTGGTGTTTTTCGGGGCCAAAGACCGCCAAGTCGCCGTCGAAAAGAATGGCGGCGGCATTGTCGAAGCCTTCCGCGCCATGCGCCCGCCGAAGAGCGTCGACCTCTATCTGGCGCTGATCGGCAGGTTCTTCTTCATGCTGGCCATCAACTCGCTGTTCCTGTACCAGCTATATCTGCTGACGGATTACATCGGCGCCAGCACTGAGGTGGCTGGCTCCGCTATGGCGTTGTTCGGGGTATTCCTGGGAGTTATCGGGACGGCCAGCTCCATTGCCTCCGGCATATTGTCAGACAAATGGGGGCGGCGCAAGCCATTTGTCTACGTTGCGTCAGGCACTTTGGCGCTCAGCTTCGTCCCATTCCTGCTCAGCGCCAGCGTAACCTCGTTTTATATCTGGGCGGCTCTGCTGGGATTTTCCTAT
>JAIRXX010000046.1 GCA_031268065.1 Propionibacteriaceae bacterium | reverse complement strand
CTCATCATCATCATGTTCAAGGCGCCTTTGGCTCGAACCATTCCTCCATAAAAAAATGCGAGACCGGGCGTCATCACGAACACGAGTGCCGCGCTGATGAGGACCCAAGCGGTATCGCCAGCATTTATTTCCAACAACATAGGCCAAACCTTGCCGGGCGCAAGTTACGCATTCATTCGCCCGGTGTTACGGGGAAGTGCCGCAGTGTTACAGCTTTGTTATCCCTGTTTTGACATCCCCGCCGTCCGCCCAGCTCGCAGCGGGCCTGGTGGGTGCAGCCTCCCGTGGTCCGGCCAACAGCCACAGTCTGCAAGCCTGTTGCCGTTTGGCGGCGCCAGCGCCCAAGTCCGTTGCGCTGCTTGCCCAAGCCGCCGAAGCGGCAAACTCCAAAGAACACTTGGGCGAAACACTCCCAAAACTTGGGGCGAGCGGCTAGTTTGTAGTTATGGCACCTAGCTCTAGCCGCCGGAAGCGGGGAGGGTTGGGTGCCAAAGCCATCTTTGCGGCTGCCAGGCAGCCCCATTCGACAACCAGGAGGTTGACATGGATATTCTCGTGACCGGCAGGCACTGCCAGATCAACGACGAGTTTCGGGAACGGGTGACGGACAAGCTCGCCGCCGTTGAGAGGCTAAAAGATCGTGTCATCCGGATCGAAGTGCAGGTCACCGCAGCCAAGAAGTCTTCTGCCGGTTCCACCCAGGTTGAGATAACGCTGCGCAGCAAAGGGCCAGTCGTACGCGCCGAGGCTGTCGCCGATGACAAGAATGCCGCTTTCGATTTGGCCCTGGATAGATTGAAGGCCCAACTGCGCCGGGCTTCTGACCGCCGCAAGGCCCATCGCGGACTTCGCCCGCATATTGTCGAGCTGCCGCCGCTGGCACAGCCTAAGCCAGCCCCGGCCCCGGAGATTCACACTGTGGCTGGCATTGAAGTGCAGGGCGACGGGCCGCTGGTGGTGCGCGAGAAAGAATTCGATACGACGCCGCTCACCCTTGCCCAGGCCCTGGACGAGATGGAATTGGTCGGACACGACTTCTTCCTCTACGTCGATGCGGATACCGGCAAGCCGAGCGTCGTTTACCTGCGCAAGGCCTACGATTACGGCGTCATCCATTTGAACCTCAACTAGTCCCGACGAGAGGTGGCATCTTCCCAGACATCGCTGACCAAGGCGCAGGCCCGTCGGATAGCCCTTGCCGCGCAGGGCTTTGGACGGGCCTGCCCGGCAGCGGTGGGAATGCGCCAGGCTGGGCGGGTGGTAGACCAAATCGGCCAATTCCAAATCGACTCGGTGAATGTGGTGGTGCGGGCGCACTACCTGCCGCTGTTTGCCAGATTGGGCGGTTACGATCCCGGCCTGCTCGACCGGATGGGGCAGGCCCCGCCGAGAAGGCTGTTTGAATACTGGGGACATGCCGCCTCCCTCATCGATGTCCGGCTCTATCCGGCGCTGCGGGCGCGGATGGCGGATCGGGGCGCGAGGCCCTGGGAATCGCTGCGCCGCATCCTCGCTGAGAATCCGGGCCTGGACGGTAAAGTGCGGCAGCGGATTGCCCAAGACGGCCCGCTGAGCGCCCGCCAGCTCGGGCACCCGGACAACAGGGAGCGCAGGCCTTGGTGGAATTGGTCTGAGGCCAAGCACGTTTTGGAATGGCTGTTGGCCGCTGGCGTGCTGCTCCCAGCCGGGCGCAACAGCCAATTCGAGCGGTGCTACGACCTGGCGGAACGGGTGATCCCCGCCGAGTTGTATCAGGCCGAGCCGATCCCCGGCCCAGCGGCCTGGAGGGAATTGATCCGGCGGTCGGCTAAGGCGCTGGGCGTCGCGGACTGGGCTAGCCTGGCCGACTACTTCCGGATAGACCGGGCCAACGCCACCGCCGCCATCAGTGAATTGGTGGCAGCCGGTGAGCTTGTCCCGGTCACCGTGGCCGGTGTCGCTGGGCAGCATTACCTGTGGCACCAGGCCCGCATCCCCAGGCAGATTGCGGTGGACGCGCTGGTCAGCCCCTTCGATTCGCTGGTTTTCCACCGCCCCCGGCTGGCCGCGCTCTTCGACCTCGACTACCGCATTGAGATCTACACCCCCGTTGAGCGCCGGGTCTATGGCTACTACGTCTACCTATTCGTCACCGATGACCGCATCAGCGCCCGTGTCGATCTGAAGGCCGACCGGGCGGCTGGGCAGCTGCTGGCCAACGCCGCCTGGTTGGAACCGGGATGCCCAGGGCGCCAAACCGCCGAACGCCTGGCAGCCGCGCTTTGCCAGCTGGCCTGCTGGCTGGGATTGGCTGGGGTTAAGGCCGCCCCGGTTGGGACGCTGGCAGAAGAATTGCGCCGCCAGCTGTGAATGCCCAGCGCCACCGCTTCTGACGTTAGCCCGACTTTTCCGCCGCCTGGTTTCGTCATCGGCTTGAAACACCCCTAGTATTTACTTGCTGTTAAGCAATTCCTGAACTTAGAGGAGCAGACATGGCTAACCGAATCCTGAAAATAGCCGGTTTGACGGCCTCGGCGCTCTTGATCGCCGCCTGTGCCGCGCAGCCTTCCGCCCCGGTGGAGGGCGTTCCCGCTGGAAACGGCGACGAGTCCCCAGCGGCAGCGGTGCTGACGACCATAACACCGGGCAGCCTCACCACCTGCGCCGACATTCCCTATCCGCCATTTGAGATAGAAGAACCCTCAGCGCCCACCGGATATTCCGGCTTCGACATTGAGATAGTCGGCGCCATCTCGGTGAAGCTGGGGCTGACCTTGGTGGTCAAAGACGTCGATTTCGACGCGCTGCAGTCCGGCACGGTGCTGGCCGCCGGAGAATGCGACCTCGGCACGTCGGCGATCACCATCACCGAAGAGCGCAAGGCGAATATCGATTTCGCCGATCCCTATTACG
>JAIRXX010000043.1 GCA_031268065.1 Propionibacteriaceae bacterium | reverse complement strand
AATTCGTGGTGTCGTTCACCACGGTCGGCAACGCGACCTGCACCGTGCGCAGCTTCGAGTCCGTCCCGGTGATGGTCAGCGAGAACAAATACTCGTTCCAGAAGGTCAGCAGTTGCAGGATCGTCACCGAGACGATGCCGGGACGCGCGATGGGGATGAATACGCTCCAAAGTGTGCGCAACTCCCCCGCCCCGTCCAGGGCAGCAGACTCGATCAGCTCTTTTGGAACGGTTTTCATGAACTGCACCAAGAGCAGCACTGACAACGGCAGCGCCGAGGCGGGCAGGTAGATCATCTGGAATTCACGGGTGAAGAACAGACCCATGTTGATGGCCAGAATCACCGTCGGGATCAGCGCGGCGAAGGGCGGGATGAGGAAGCCAGCCGCGAAAGTCGAGGTTATCGCCCGGGAGATTTTGTTGTCGTTGCGGGCCAGCGCATAAGCGGTGGGCACGGCGAGCAGCAGGGTCAGCGCGATGGCCACCGTCGAGATGAGCACTGAATTCAACAGCGCGCTGCCGAGCTGGGCGCGATCCCAGGCGTAGGAAAAATTGCCCCACAACCACTGGGTGGGAAGGGCGAAGGGGGAAACGAAGATTTCAATATTCGTCTTCAACGCGCTGACCACCAGGTAATAGACCGGCAGGGCGAGGATCAGGGCGTACCCCCAAGAGAAGATGGTGGCTGCCGGACTGCCCTGCCGACGCAAACGGCGGCGTTTCATCGCTTCGCCTCCCTATCCTTGAACGCTAAGTTGATGGCCACCATGCCGAGGACGCCGAAGAGCAGCAGCACCACCCCAACCACTTGGCTGTAGCCAAGGTCGCGCTGGGAGAACGCTTTGGCATAGACCAGATACGACAATGTGGTCGTCTCGGTTCCGGGGCCGCCCTTTGTCAGCAGCAGGATCAGCGCCGCAGAAGTGAATGCCGTCCAGAGGAATTGCAGCGTGGTTATGGTGGCCACGTAGTCCTTAACCATCGGGAAGGCGATCTGCCACATGGTGCGGAAGCGGCCAGCCCCATCCATCTGGGCGGCCTCGATGACCTCAAGGGGAAGGCTGGCCAGCCGGGCTGAGAAGAGCACCGCCGTCCAACCCACGCCGCGCCAAAGGTCAATCACGATCAGGCTGCCCAGCGCGGTGCCTGGGTCAGCGAGCCAAGGGCGGACCAGCGCGTCCAGCCCGATGAGGTCGAGCAACCCGTTGACCCCGCCGTTGGGCGAAAGCACGCCGTAAAAGATCATCCCGGTGACCGAGATCGAGATTAGTCCCGGCGAGAAGTAGAGCACGGAGAGGATTTGGTGCCCGCGCGGGCGGGTGTAGAGGTGGTAGCCCAGCATGAACGACAGCGGAATCATCACCGGGACGGCGATTCCGACCTGAACCAGCGAATTGCGCACCGCCGCCCAGAACACCGGATCGTCGAAGACTTTGACCACATTATCTAGTCCGACGAAAGTGGGGGTGTAGATCAGCCCCTTCCAATTCAGCGTTGCGATGACGAACATCGCCGCGAGTGGGCCGACCGAGAAGAAGGCGAACCAGAACAGCGATGGGACGCTGAACCACAGAATCTTTTTAGAGAACAGGTGGTTACCGGGACGCCGCTTCGATTTTCGCGCGGTGCGGGCTGGGGATGGCAAGGTCTTTCCTATCGGTTTCGGGAGGGTTGAGTGGGGGGCCGGATCGCTGGACCGGCCCCCGCACCCTTAGGTCAGCCCTTGGTGGCGCTGTCTAGCCCGGCGCAGATTTCTTTCGCGCTGGACTTCCCATAGGCCCCGGTCAACACCTGGATGATCGGGTCGGAAGCCGCGCCAATCCACACGTCCGGCAACACCGCGTAGCTGACCACGGCGTCCAGTCCGAGAGACTGCGCCAGCAACGGGTTGGTGGCGTAGGAAGCGAAGTCGCCGCTCACCGGGGGCAGGATCGAGGCGGTCTTGACGAAGTCGCCCACGGCGGCATCCTCGTAGAAGGCCTGCACCATCTGCTTCACCAAGTCGATCTTTTCGGCTTCGGCGCCCTGCTTGGTGATCATGAAGCCCACGCCGGTGAAGCCCTGATAGGAACTTGGCTTGGCGAATGCGCTGCCTGAGGGGATCGGGAATCCGCCGAGTTGGGTGCGCTCTTCCACTCCGGTGCCTGCTTTGACGGCCTCGGCGTACGCCCAGGAACCCGCCGACATGACGGCGGCCTTCTCGGCATAGTAGGTGGCGTACATGTCGTCGGCGTTCATACCAGCCACGTTGTCGACAAATACCCCGGCGTCGCGCAATTCAACGAAGAGGTCGATGCCATCCATCACCGACTTGGTGTCACAGTAGCCGCCATTGCCCATGACAGCCTTCATGGCCTCCGGCTCGGTGTAGGACTGGGCGATCTGGTAGAAGAATTTCTGGCCGGTCCAGTCGTTTCCGCCGACCACAACCGGGCCGATGCCCGCATCGCGCAGCTTCTTCGCCACCGCCTTCAACTCGTCAGTGCTGGTGGGGATGGCGTCCACCCCAGCCTTCTTCAGCAGGTCGGTATTCCAGAAGACCGGCCAAGAGAAGCCGGAATACGGCAAGCCCTGCAATTGCCCGTTGGCGGTACCGCCAACGCGCCATTCGTTGGCCGCATCGGCCTTGATCTTGCCAGCCAGCCCCCACTCGGCAAGGTACTGGTCTGCTGGGACGGTCACACCGGCGTCCAGCCAGCTCAGCGTCTTGTCGAAAAGATTGACGATGACCAGATCTGGCGCCATACCGGCGGCCACCATTGTCTCCACCTGGTCATCTATGGTTTCCAGTCCCTCGGTCATGTTGAGGGTGATTCCGGTCTTGGCTGTGAAAGCGTCCAGGATGCGTGTCTGCGCCTCGGCCTCCGGGCTGCCAGCCGCCCAGCGGGTCACCACATTCAACGATCCCCCCGCTGGGGCGGGTCCGCTGCTGGCCGTCTCTGCCGGCGTGCCCGTACAGGCTCCCAACGCCAGCGCTAGAGCGAGCGCCACGCTGGCCCGGGCGGCACGCGAGGTGGTTTTGTCCATGTCCGACTCCTTATTTTTGCTGTTGGGCCTGCGTTGGCCCTTGGTGAGACAACTGTCTACACACAGCATCATGCAGCATTCCGAAGCCGCTGTCAATAACTAATATTAGTAATTTATGTATTGACTTGAATGGTGGACCCGCGCCAGATCAAGCGGGCCTGCTCGGCTTCGTAGACTTGCGCCCGCTCCCCGGCCAAGACCCCCGCCAACGCATTGCCCACCAGTTCGCCCATGACTTGGACGTCGTGCCCGACGGCGCTCAGCGGCGGTTCAGCGAGCTGGCACAGGGCGGAGTCGTCCCAGGCCACCAACGAGAGCGCGTCTGGCACCAAAACACCCATTCGCGTCGCCTCCTCCAATGCGCCCAAGGCCATCAGGTCGTTGTCGAAGAGCAACACCGAGGGCGGTTCGGGCATTTCGGCAAAGGCGGCAACGGCCCGCGCGCCAGCGGCGGCGGAGTAGTCGCCGTCGAAGACGGTGGCAGTCACGCCCAACTCTTGGGCGGCGGCGAGAAAGGCCGACCGCCTGATGATGGTGTGCGCCATCTCAGCGGGACCGGCGACGTGCCCAATATGGGTGTGCCCAGCTGCGAACAGTTCGCCCACCACCGAACCCATCGCCCGATCATCTTGGGACCAGACCACAGTCAGCCCGCCAGCCGTCTCGGAATCGCCGACCACAACCGTGGGAAGGCCTAGCTCTTGCACCAAGGCCACCCGCTCATCACCGGGGGAAAGATCGATCAGGATAGCCCCGCACACGGCTTTGGTCGCCGCCCAGTCACGCAGCCGCTCGCTGGCCCGCTCAATCGTGGGCACCACTTGCATCAGCACGGGAACCCCGAGTGGGACCAGCACCCGTTCAATGCCAGCGATGAACTCATGGAACCACGGCTCCGCGCCCAGCACTTCGGCATCGCGCACCAGGGCGAGGCCGATAGGCGTCCCCGAACGTATCGCGTCTTCGGGCGGGGCATCGGCCAATCTCCAGCCAGGCGGAGTGACTTCCGGGCCGTGTCCGGGCGCCACCAAGCCCTGAAGCACCAAAGCCGCCCCGCCGATAGCCGCCGAATCGCGTGGATTGTTGGACAATTCCACCCACACTGTGTGCCGGTCGCGCGCCCGCGCCCGCTCAGCGAGCCGACGGCGTATCTCGCTGACATACCTGGCGCCAGCCACGGCGAAGCCCGGTCCAGCCACGACCAAGGTGTCCAAATCCCACAGATTCGCCAGCGTTACGGCTGCGTCGGCCAGCCGCGCCACCGAGGCGTCCACCAGTTCCACGGCCCCAGGTTCGCCGTACACGGCGGATCGGGCCAAGAGGTCGAAGGCGTGCGCGTCAGTCTCGCACCCGCCGATCCCAATGCCCTTTGCCAGCCCAGGCACCGCGCGGGCCTGCTTCACCAACGCCGGTGGGGCGGCGTACAGTTCCAGGCAGCCGGAGTTGCCGCAGCGGCAAGCCAGGCCATCCGCCACCACCGCAGTGTGGCCCAACTCACCGGCATTCGAGGAAGCGCCCCGGTGCAGCGAACCATCCAGCACCGTGCCCGCGCCGATGCCATGTCCCATGTAGAGGCAGCCAAAAGTGCGGTCCCGCGATATTTGGCGCCCCCAGAACTCCCCAACGGTGGCGGCGGCAGAATCGTTGTCCACCAAGACCGGCACGCCCAGTTCGGCGGCCAACACCGCGCCGAGTTCAAGCTGCTCCCCCGATCCGGGCGCGGGGAGAATGCCCCCCAGCACGTCTACTGGCCCCGGCCCCACGACTGCCAGCCCGGCCAGGCTGGAGCGGGCGAGCCCCAGCCCGCCGGTGACGACGCGGAACAGCTCGGCCAGCCGCTGGACCACCTTGGCTGGCGGGTCATCACCGACACCTGCGACCAGTTGCCGCCCGACGATACCGCCGTTGGTGTCAGTGACCACACAGGTGATCCAATCCGCCGCCAGATGCACGCCGACGCCGTAAACCGCGTGCGCGTTGATCGCCAGCAGGGTGCGCGGCTTCCCGCCCGTCGAAACGGTGTCGCCCGTCTCGCGGACGACCCCCTCGTCAAGCAATTTGCGCACGATATTGGAGATCGACGGCTGGGTGAGGCCAGTCGCCTCCACCAATTCGACGCGGCTGATCGGGCCTGCCGAGCGGATCACATCGACAACCAGGGCACGGCTTCCCGGCCCCGCTGCCACCGTCTCACGCCGTGCCATGATCCCTTTCCCAGCGCGGGCCAGACCCTGCCGTGCCAAAAAAAGGATAGAGCAACCCTTCAGTGCGCGGTCAAGCTTGAAACCGGCTGAGTCGGCGCCGCAGCGCATTCAAGCGGTGGTACCGGCTGATTCGGCTAGGCCGACTTCGCTTTGCGGGGTTTGGCGGTGGAGGAGCGGACCACCAGTTGGGTGGCCATCTCGTAGCGGGTGGGCTGCACTTGGTCATTGGCCAAGTTGGCGATGGTGCGCACCGCCGCCGCGCCCATGT